>NZ_JBEYEI010000004.1:302264-425301 GCF_040633895.1 Streptomyces sp. NPDC007863 | reverse complement strand
GACTCGCTGATGCGGATGCCGCCGAGGCTGGTGGCCGCGACCACGGGGAGGGTCAGCAGGGCCACGAGGCGGGTGGAGATGCGCCAGTTCCGCAGCGCAGACTCCGCCACCCCCTTCCGGCGCGAAGGAAGCCCTTCAGCCCTCGCGCGGCAGACGTTCGCTGCCTGGTGGGCTACTGCCTTACCTGCTCGTCACGCCCGCCCTGCTGTCCATGGCGGTGCTGCTGCTCTATCCCCTGATCAGCAACCTGATCCTCTCCTTCCAGTCGGTCAACCGGCGTGAGCTGATCCGCCGCGAGACCCCCTGGGTCGGCTTCGACAACTACACGGAGCTGCTGGGGAACTCCGAGTTCTGGACCGTCGTCCTGCGCTCGGTCGCCTTCACCGCCGCCAACGTGGCGCTGATCATGGCGATCGGCACCGGCATCGGCCTGCTGCTCAACCGCCTCGGCAAGAAGATGCGCCTGGTGCTCTCGCTCGCGCTCGCCTTCGCCTGGGCCATGCCGATCGTCGCCTCCGTCACCGTCTTCCGGTGGCTCTTCGACGAGCAGTTCGGCGTCGCCAACTGGCTGATGCGCACGCTCGGCTTCTCCGGCTACGACCAGCACAACTGGTTCGAGACCGGCTTCTCGTCCTTCGTGATCATCACCGCCCTCGTCGTCTGGGGCTCCGTCCCCTTCGTCGCCCTCAACATGTACGCAGGCCTCACCACCGTGGGCACCGAGCTGTACGAGGCGGCCCGCATGGACGGCGCGAGCGGCTGGCGGACCTTCTGGTCCGTGGTCTTCCCGAACCTGAAGCCCTTCTTCATGATCACCACCTTCCTGGAGATCATCTGGGTCTTCAAGGCGTTCACCCAGGTCTACGCCATGAACCAGGGCGGCCCCGACCGCGCCACCGAGACCCTTCCCGTCTTCGCGTACATCGAAGGCATGAGCCAGCAGCACTACGGCGTCGCGGCGGCCATCTCGATCCTCACCATCGTGATGCTCCTCGTGGCCATGTCCTTCTACTTCCGCCTGATCCTGAAGCAGGAGGACGAGCAGTGAGCACCACCGCACAGACCCCCAAGGCCCCGGCCCCGCAGAAGCTGCGGACCCGCAAGCCGCTGACCGTCGGCACCGTCGCGAAGAACGCCGCCGCGGTCGTCCTGGCCGTGATCTTCGTCTTCCCGGTCTACTGGATGTTCTCGTCGTCGCTGAAGCCGCAGAGCGAGATCCTTAGCAAGGACCCGGTCTTCTTCTTCACGCCGACCTTCGAGAACTACTCCACCGCCACCGGCGTCGACCTCTTCTGGACGTACGTCACCAACAGCCTGATCGTCACGGTCGGCGCCGTCCTCCTGGCCCTGCTCGTCGCCCTCGCCGCGAGCTTCGCGATCGCCCGCATGAAGTTCAAGGGCCGCAAGGGCATCGTCCTCATCGTGATGATGGCCCAGATGGCCCCCTGGGAGGTCATGGTCATCGCGATGTACATGATCGCCCGCGACAACGAGATGCTGAACAGCATCCCGCTGCTCACCGCGATCTACTTCGTGATGGTCCTCCCCTTCACCATCTGGACCCTGCGCGGCTTCATCGCCGCCGTCCCGGTCGAGCTGGAGGAGGCCGCCCAGATCGACGGCTGTACCCGCGGCCAGGCCTTCCGCAAGGTCATCTTCCCGCTGCTCGCCCCGGGCCTGATGTCCACCTCGCTCTTCGGCTTCATCACGGCCTGGAACGAGTTCGCCATGGTCCTGGTGCTCAACAAGGACAAGACGAACCAGACCCTGACGCTCTGGCTCACCCAGTTCCAGACCGCGTTCGGCGACGACTGGGGCGCCACCATGGCCGCCTCCACGCTCTTCGCCCTCCCCGTGCTCATCGTCTTCCTCTTCCTCCAGCGCAAGGCCGTCGGCGGCATGACCGCCGGCGCGGTGAAGGGATAACGGCGCCCCATGACCACACTGGTACACGGCTCGGACACGCTCACCCGTGACGCGCTCACGGTCCTCCAGCCCGGCTTCGTCGGCACCACCGCCCCCGACTGGCTGCTCCGCCGGATCGGCGAGGGCCTGTCGTCCGTCGGCCTCTTCGGCCGCAACGTCGCGGACCCCGGGCAGCTCGCCCGGCTCACCGCCCAGCTCCGCGCGGAGCGGGAGGACGTCCTCGTCGCCATCGACGAGGAGGGCGGCGACGTCACCCGCCTGGAGGTCAACGAGGGCTCGTCCTTCCCGGGCAACTACGCCCTCGGCCGGGTCGACGACGTCGAGCTGACGCGGGCCGTCGCCCGCGAGCTCGGCCGCCGGCTCGTCGCCTGCGGGATCGACCTCAACTGGGCCCCCTCGGCCGACGTGAACTCCAACGCCGAGAACCCGGTCATCGGCGTCCGCTCCTTCGGACCCGACCCGGACCTGGTCGCCCGGCACACCGTGGCGTACGTCGACGGCCTCCAGGCCGTCGGGGTCGCCGCCTGCACCAAGCACTTCCCCGGACACGGCGACACCAACGTCGACTCGCACGACGCGCTGCCCCGGATCGATGTGGACCTCGCCACACTGCACGCCCGTGAGCTGGTGCCTTTCCGCGCGGCCATCGCCGCCGGTACCAAGGCGGTCATGAGCGCGCATATCCTGCTCTCCGCGCTCGACACCGAACGTCCGGCCACCCTGAGCCCGCAGATCCTCACCGGTCTGCTCCGCCAGGAGCTGGGCTTCGACGGTCTGATCGTCACCGACGGCATGGAGATGCAGGCCGTCGCGGCGACGTACGGCATCGAGCGCGGATCCGTCCTCGCCATCGCCGCGGGCGCCGACGCCATCTGCGTCGGCGGCGGGCTGTGCGACGAGGACACCGTGCTGCGGCTGCGCGACGCGCTGGTCTCCGCGGTACGGACCGGTGAACTGCCCGAGGAGCGGCTGGCCGACGCCGCGGCGCGCGTGCGCGCCCTGGCGGCCTGGACCCAGGCGCACCGGGCGAGGGGGGCTGGATCGGTGCCGGGCGCGGCAGTGCAGGAGGGGACCGCGCCCGGCGCCGACATCGGACTCGTGGCGGCCCGCCGGGCCCTGCGGATCACCAAGGGCGCCGAGCCCTACACCCCGGTGTCGGACGCTCCCTTCGTCGCCTCCTTCACCCCGGTCGCCAACTTCGCGGTCGGCGACGAGACCCCGTGGGGCGTCGCCGCCGAGCTGGACCGGCTGCTGCCGGGCACCGGGTCCGGCTCCTTCGGGGCCGAGGCCACGGTGGACTCCGTCCTCGCGGCGGCGGGGGAGCGGCGGATCGTCGCGGTCGTCCGCGACCTCCACCGCCACCCCTGGATGACCGCGGCCCTGGACGGCCTGGTCGCCGCCCGCCCGGACACCGTCGTCGTCGAGATGGGCCTCAACGAGGCGGAGCCGCGCGGCGCCCTGCACATCGCCACGCACGGCGCCGCCCGGGTCTGCGGCCGCGCCGCGGCCGAGGCCGTGGTCGGCACCGGCGCCTGACGGCCGGGGAGTACGCGAAGGGCCCGGCACCTGATCCAGGTGCCGGGCCCTTCGCGTGGGTCCCGAGGAGGCGGGATCAGATGCCCTGCCAGGAGGGCTTGCTCGCGTACGTCTGGCGGAAGTAGTCGGCGAGCTTCAGCTTGGAGGCGGCGGCCTCGTCCACGACCACGGTGGCGTGCGGGTGGAGCTGGAGCGCGGAGGCCGGCACGAGCGCCGCGACGGGGCCCTCGACGGTCTGCGCGACCGCCTCGGCCTTGCCCTCGCCGGTGGCGAGCAGCACCAGGTGACGGGCCTCCAGGATGGTGCCGATGCCCTGGGTGATGACGTGGTGCGGGACCTGCTCGATGTCGTTGTCGAAGAACCGGGCGTTGTCCACCCGGGTCTGCTCGGTGAGCGTCTTGATCCGGGTGCGGGAGGCGAGCGAGGAGCAGGGCTCGTTGAACCCGATGTGCCCGTCGGTGCCGATGCCGAGGATCTGGAGGTCCACGCCGCCGGCGTCGACCAGCGCCTTGTCGTACGCGTCGCAGGCCGCCTGGACGTCCTCGGCGGAGCCGTCGGGGCCCATGAAGTGGTCCTGGGGGAGGCCGAGCGGCTCGACGACCTGGCGCAGCACGGTCGAGCGGTACGACTCCGGGTGCCCGGCCGGCAGTCCGACGTACTCGTCCAGCTGGGCGATGCGGGCGCGGGAGGCGTCCACGGAGCCGGCCTTGACCTGGGCGATCAGGGCGTCGTAGATCGGGATCGGGGTCGAGCCCGTGGCCACGCCGAGCAGCGCGTCGGGCTTGCGGCGCAGGAGGTCGGCGATGCCGTCCGCGATGAGCTCTCCGCCCGCCTTGGCGTCCTTGACGATGACAACTTCCACGCTGTGCCTGCCGATCTGGTGAGGGGCTAGGGAGGGGCCATGTGGTATAGACCAATCAAAGTCCCAATCTAGCAGAGGGAGGCCCGCCTCCTCATGCCGTTCCGCACCCCGGACGGCCCGTGCCTCCCGGCCCCTCCATCGTCATCCGCCCGCCTCTCCCCAGCCACTCGAACCCCACCGCCCCACGCCCCCCGTCGGAGCGGCCCGACCCCCGTCCGGGCCGCCCCGGCCGGCCGGCTCAGGTCAGCGAACCGCCCGTCGCGTCGATCCAGGAGCCCGTCACCCAGCGCGCGTCGTCGGAGGCGAGGAAGGCCACCACGTCGGCTATGTCGGCCGTGTTCCCGATCCGGCCCAGCGCCGAGTACGCCGCCACCCGCGCCCTGGCCTCCTCGTCGCCCTCCAGCCAGGCCGTGTTGTCCGTGGCCACGACCCCCGGCGCCACCGAGTTGACCGTGATCCCGCGCGGGCCCAGCAGCTTCGACAGGTCGCGGGTGAAGACGTCCAGGGCCGCCTTCGACATCGAGTAGGCGATCAGGTCCGGCATCAGGGCCGTCCTGCTCAGTCCCGTCGACACGTTCACGATCCGGCCGCCGTCCCGCAGCCGCTCCGCGCCGGACCGCACCAGGAAGAACGGCGCCTTCGCGTTCACCGCGAAGATCCGGTCGTACTCCGCCTCCTCGATGGAGGCGAAGGGGCTGGACGCTCCGATGCCCGCGTTGTTCACCAGGATGTCCAGCCCGTCCGCGTGCGCGTCGAAGGCCGCCCACAGTGCCTCCGCGTCGCCCGGCACCCCCAGCTCCTGCCCGATCGCGAAGGCCTCGCCGCCGGCCGCCTCGATCGCGGCGACCGTCTCCTTCGCCGCCGCCTCGTTCGTCCCGTAGTGGACCGCGACCCGCGCCCCGTCCCGGCCGAGCCGCTCGGCGATCCCCCGCCCGATGCCCCGGCTCGCGCCGGTGACCAGTGCCGTCCTGCCCGTGAGCACGCCCATGGCGACGCCCCCCTCATTCCATAGTGGTCGTTACAGAAAAGACCGTACCCCACGATCCGTAACGTGCGCTATAGAATTCACCCCATGGCGACGAAACAGCGCGGCCGCCCCCGCTCCTTCGACCGGCCCACGGCCCTGGAGCAGGCGACGATGGCCTTCTGGGAGCACGGGTACGAGACGACCTCGGTCTCCGACCTCACCCGGGTCATGGGCATCAGCGCCCCGAGCCTCTACGCGGCCTTCGGCGACAAGCGGACGCTCTTCGAGGAGGTCGTGGCGGCGTACGCGCTCTCGCACGGCGCCTTCGGCACCCGCGCCTTCGAGGAGGAGCCGACCGCCCGCGCGGGCGTCGCGCGCATGCTCCGCGAGGCCGCCGTCGCGTACACGGAGGCGGGCCACCCGCCGGGCTGTCTGGTGATCTCCGCCGCCGTCAACTGCTCCACCCCGGAGGTGGAGGAGGCCCTGCGGGACCGGCGCAACGCGAATCTGGCCGCCATCGAGGAGCGGATCCGCCGGGACGTCGAGGCCGGCGCGCTGCCCGCCGCCACCGCCCCCCGCACCCTCGCGCGCCTGAGCGGAGCCGTGCTCCAGGGCATGTCCCAGCAGGCCCGCGACGGGGCGACGGAGGAGGAGCTGACCGCGGTGGCGGAGGCGGCGATGCTCGCCTGGCCGCACCCGTCCCCGTGAACCGCGCCCCGGAAAAGACCACGGGCCGCGGCGCCCGGCGGGACCCTCAACCCGCCCGGCACCGCAGCCCGGGTGTACTCGGCCGGGGGTGTGCGGTCCCACGGCCGTGAAGGGAGGTCTCGACGCAGTCAGGGCAGAGAGCGCCGGGAACCTCGTCCATCCTCCTGTGCGGGGAGGATGGAGGCTGTATGAAGTTCGATGCGTTCATTGTGGACTAGACCATTCTTGTCTGTCCATCCGCCTGAACGCAGTGTTTCCGGGGCCATCCTCCAACACGAAGCCCGGAAGAGCCAGGTTCACCGGCCGTTAATTCCGCGGGTACGCTCGCACCGTGCCCTCCATGAACGACCTCGTCCGCCAGCACACCGCCCTGAGCGACTCCGACCTGGAGTGGCTCCACCTGCTGGTGTCGGAGTGGCAGCTGCTCTCCGACCTCTCCTTCGCCGACCTCGTCCTGTGGGTCCCCACCCTCGACGGCACCCGGTACGTCTCCGTCGCGCAGATGCGGCCGAACACCGGCCCCACCTCCTACCAGGACGACATGGTCGGCCACCTGGTCCCACGCGGCCGCCGCCCGCTCCTGGACGCCGCCCTCGACGAGGGCCGGATCGTCCGCGAGGGCGACCCCGAGTGGCGCGAGGAGGTCCCGGTCCGGGTCGAGTCCATCCCCGTCCGCCGCGACGGCCGGGTCCTCGGCGTGATCGCCCGCAACACCAACCTGCTGACCGTCCGCACCCCCTCCCGGCTCGAACTCACCTACCTCCAGTCGGCCTCCGACCTCGCCCAGATGATCGCGGCCGGCACCTTCCCCTACCCCGGCGAGCAGTCCGACATGGACTCGCTGCCGCGGGCCGGCGACGGCCTGGTCCGCCTGGACGCCGACGGCATGGTCCAGTACGCCTCGCCCAACGCCCTCTCCGCCTACCACCGGCTCGGCCTCGCCGCCGACCTGGTCGGCCAGCACCTCGGCCAGATCACCGCCGAACTGGCCCCCTCCCGCGGCCCGGTCGACGAGGCCCTGGTCAAACTCGCCTCCGGCTACGCCCCCAGGAACTTCGAGGTGGAGGGCAGCGGCGGGGTCATCCAGCTGCGCGCCATCCCGCTCAAGCCGAAGGGCAGCCGGATCGGCTCGCTCGTCCTGCTCCGGGACGTCACCGAACTGCGCCGACGCGAGCGCGAGTTGATCACCAAGGACGCCACCATCCGGGAGATCCACCACCGGGTGAAGAACAACCTCCAGACGGTGGCCGCCCTGTTGCGGCTCCAGGCCCGGCGGATGGACTCCGACCGGGGCCGCGAGGCGCTCAACGAGGCGGTCCGGCGCGTCGGTTCGATCGCCATCGTCCATGAGACGCTGTCCCAGAACCTGGACGAGCGGGTGGAGTTCGACGAGATCGCCGACCGGGTCATCGCGATGGTCGCCGAGATCTCCCCGGGCAAGGTCACCTGCCGGCGCAACGGCCGCTTCGGCATCCTGGACGCGGAGGTCGCCACCCCGCTCTCCATGGTCCTCACCGAGATCCTGCAGAACGCCCTGGAGCACGCCTTCGCCCCCGGCGAGCAGGGCACCGTCGAGGTCAGCGCGGTCCGCGGCGAGCCCCGCCCCGACTCCCGACTCCTCATCACCGTGCGCGACGACGGCCGTGGCCTGCCCGAGGGCTTCGACCCGCAGAAGGCCGGCAACCTCGGTCTGCAGATCGTACGGACCCTGGTGGAGGGGGAGTTGGGCGGCACCTTCGACATGCGGCCCGGCAGTGAGCGCGGTACCAAGGTCGTCCTGGACATCCCGGTGCGCCCGCAGAAGTGATCCGCGAGGCGTGGTCCGTACCAACGATCACGCACAGCAGCGAGCCCCGGACCGAAGTGGATCGGTCCGGGGCTCGAATGCTGTGGGGTACTGCTTTACTGCTGCGCGCTGCGGCTCGGGGGCGGTGAATGCGTACACGGTGTACGCGCCGCGTGCCTCAGGCTGTGCAGGTGGCTCAGGCGCTGGCGTTGCGCGCCCGGTTGCGGGCGGCGCGGCGCTTCATCGCGCGGCGCTCGTCCTCGCTGAGGCCACCCCAGACGCCGGAGTCCTGGCCGGACTCGAGCGCCCACTGCAGGCACTGCTCCATGACGGGGCAGCGGCGGCAGACGGCCTTGGCTTCCTCGATCTGCAGCAGCGCAGGACCGGTGTTGCCGATGGGGAAGAACAGCTCGGGGTCTTCCTCACGACAAACGGCGTTGTGACGCCAGTCCATGGCTGCTACCTCTCTTGGTTATTACGTGCAAGTTGCTTGTGAATGTGAACGCTTTCACGAATCCCTCAACAAGTGAAGGGCCGACTGCCGGATGAACCGGTGTGGTCCGTGGTTTGAGGAGGGGTTCTGGCTCTCAGTGGAGGCCGGTCTTGCGGGCCGTCCCGATCGCCAAGAAGAGACTCGCAAACCTCGGCAGCGGATACAACCCCTTCTGGAAAGTTTTTTTTGATTCCTCGGTGTCGGCTAGGTCACAGCCGTACTTCTAAGGGGTGGATGCGCGCCTAAACGTTCGAGTGCAAGGACTTTCGGCCCTTCCACTCACACAATCACACGCAGTGCACGGCGTACGCCTGTGAACGTCACGCTCGTACGCAGTCCGAGGTGGTCTCCGTCCATCTGGAGCGGGAGGGGAACCTTCGAATGCAAGGTGAAGTCGGTCAGGTCGTGCAGAGTCGTCGCGTGCTTGCCGCGAGGGCCCCGTTCGGGGCTGGAAGTGAGCAGCTGGGTGGCGTAGCGGGCCACCGCCGGGGTGGAGAGCCGGCTCAGTCCGAGCACGTCGAGCGCGGTCTCGAAGGACGCCTCCGGGGACGCGTACACCGGACGATTGCCCAGGTAGGTCCAGGGGGAGGTGTTGCAGATTATGGAGAGGACCAGGTCCTTCACCGGCTCGGCGCCTGGCCGCTCCAGGGTGATCGTCCCGTGCCGGCGGTTCGGCTCCTCCAGGAACTGGCGGAACACCTGGCGCAGATAGAGCGCGTGCGTGGACCGCTTCCCGCGCTCGCGCTGCTGTTCGACCCGGCCGATCACGCTCGCGTCGAAGCCGAGCCCGGCGCAGAAGGTGAACCAGCGGGCCGGCACCTCCTCGTCCGGGGTGTCCGGCGTCCCCGAGGCGAGCCCCAGGCTCACCGTCCGGGCGCTCCGCTCGCGCAGCGCGTCGAGGAGCGCGCCGGTCGCCTCCACGGCGTCGTTCGGCAGTCCGAGCGCGCGGGCGAACACGTTCGTCGAGCCGCCCGGCACCACCGCCAGGCCCGGCAGCCGGTCCGGATCGGGACCGTCGTGCAGCAGGCCGTTCACGACCTCGTTGACCGTGCCGTCGCCGCCGAGCGCCACGACCAGGTCGATCTCGCCCGACTCGGCGGCCCGCCGCCCGAGGTCCCGGGCGTGCCCGCGGTACTCGGTGCTGACGGCCTCCAGCTTCATCTCGCTCGCCAGCGCGTGGATCAGCACGTCACGGGTGCGGGCACTGGTGGTGGTGGCTGCCGGGTTGACCACGAGAAGTGCGCGCATGACCGCCAGCGTACCTACCCGGCGGTACCGATCCCAGTCCCGCCCGGTCCCCGGACACCCCCACCGGCCCCGTACGCTGCCTTGCATGAGCAGTACGGAGCAGACCCCCCGCCCCGCCCGCCTGGCCGCCGCCGCGGGCGTGGCCCTCGTCGAGGCCCTCGGGCTCCTGGCCGGCGGCGTCTACATGCTGGTGCGGACGCTGGCCGACGGCGGGGACCTCACCGGCGGGGCGACCGGCGCGGTGACGATGATCGCGCTCGGGCTCATCCCGCTCGCCGCCGCCCGAGGCCTGTGGCGGATGCGCTCCTGGAGCCGCGGCCCGGCCGTCATCACCCAGATCCTCGCCCTGCCCGTCGCCTGGCAGATGCTCCAGTCCGAGGGCGTGATCCCGTACGGGATCGTCCTCGCCGCGCTCGCCGTGACCGGGCTCGTCCTCCTGGTGAACCCGGCCACGACCGAGGCGCTCGGCATCCGGCGCCCCGGCCAGGACGCCTCCTGAGTCTCACTCCTCCACGAGGAGCTTCTCCCGGAGCTGCGCCAGGGTCCTGGCGAGCAGCCGGGAGACGTGCATCTGCGAGATGCCGACCTCCTGCGCGATCTGCGACTGGGTCATGTTCCCGAAGAACCGCAGCAGCAGGATCCGCTTCTCCCGGGGCGGCAGGTCCTCCAGGAGCGGCTTGAGCGACTCCCGGTACTCGACCCCCTCCAGGGCCTCGTCCTCCGCGCCCAGCGTGTCCGCGACCGCCGGCGACTCGTCGTCGGTGTCCGGCACGTCCAGGGAGAGCGTCGAGTAGGCGTTGGCCGACTCCAGGCCCTCCAGGACCTCCTCCTCGGAGATCCCGAGCCGCTCCGCCAGCTCGTGCACGGTCGGCGAGCGCCCGTGCTGCTGGGACAGCTCCGCCGTCGCCGTCGTCAGGGAGAGCCGCAGCTCCTGGAGGCGGCGGGGGACCCGTACCGCCCATCCCTTGTCGCGGAAGTGGCGCTTGATCTCGCCGACCACCGTCGGCGTCGCGTACGTGGAGAACTCCACGCCCCGCTCCGGGTCGAAGCGGTCGACCGACTTGATCAGGCCGATCGTCGCCACCTGCGTCAGGTCGTCCAGCGGCTCGCCGCGGTTGCGGAAGCGCCGCGCCAGGTGCTCGACCAGCGGCAGGTGCATCCGCACCAGCCGGTTGCGGAGCTCGGCCTTCTCCGGGGAGCCCTCCGGCAGCGACCGCAGCTCCACGAAGAGCGCGCGGGCACCGCTGCGGTCCTGCGGGTGGTGACCCCGCGCCGCACCGTCACCCTCGGTCACGAGCCCTTCCGGGAGCGCCTCCTCCGGGACCGCCTCCGCGGGGGCCGTTCCGTCCGGGGGCGTCCCGTCCGGGGCCTTCTCGTCCGAGGCCGGCGCCGGGGGAGCCCCGTCGTGCTGCTGCTCGTGCTCGCTCATCTGGCCCGCCTGCTGCTCCGTAGCGACCTCATGCGGCCGTGCTGCCTGCTGACCGGGGATGCCGGCCGTCGCGTCCCCGCTCCTCACGCCGGGCCTGGCCCCGCGCCGCGCTGTTTGTACAGGCTGATCGAGACCGTGTTGTCCTCCGCGACCGAGGACTCGACCTTGCCGGCCAGCGCCGACAGCACCGTCCAGGCGAAGGTGTCCCGCTCGGGGGCCCGGCCGTCCGTCGTCGGCGCGGACACGGTCACGTCGAGGGAGTCGTCCACCAGCCGGAAGACGCAGCTCAGGACCGAGCCGGGCACCGCCTGCTGGAGCAGGATCGCGCAGGCCTCGTCCACCGCGATCCGCAAGTCCTCGATCTCGTCGAGGGTGAAGTCCAAGCGCGCCGCGAGGCCGGCCGTGGCCGTACGCAGCACGGACAGATAGGCACCCGCAGCGGGCAGCCGGACTTCCACGAAGTCCTGGGTCCCGGGCTCGCCTGCGATCTGGGACACCCTCACCTCCAAGGTGGCACAAGCTCAATCGGGGTCCGGGGGGAGAGACCCCCGGACCTGCGGTCACGCAGGGGCTGCGCGGTCCGCGGTGACGCTATCGCGATCCATCCTGCCGTGTCGCCGCAAGCCCCGGGGCCCCCGATCCCGGCCCGTCACTCATGGTAGGCCCATGGGCGCGGACCGTGGCCAGGGGTGTGCGGGACCGAAATACAGCGGTGACCGGCGGAGGGGTGACGTACCCAACGGCCCGCCCGTCGAACCGCCCCGCCCCCAAGAGACCGCCCCGGGAGACCGCGCCGGGACACCGTCCCGGCGCCTCCGGCGGCCGACTCAGACCAGCGCCTCGTCCACGAAGCACCAGCGCCAGGCCTCGCCCGGCTCGAAGGTCCGCATCAGCGGGTGCCCCGTCGCGTCGAAGTGCCCGGTCGCGTGCCGCCCCTGCGAGGAGTCGCAGCAGCCCACGTGCCCGCAGGCCAGGCAGAGCCGCAGCTGCACCGGGCTCGTCCCGTCGGCCAGGCACTCGGGGCAGGTCTCGTGGAGCGGGGCCGGCTCGGGGCGCGGCATGTCTGCTACGTGCGGGCACTCGATCATGATGGCCAGGGTACGTGGCGGACGCCCCGGACCGGAGGGCTCGGACCGGTCGCCCCGACCGGGCGGCCCGGACCGGCCGTCCGCGCCGGGCGTACCGGAGGAAACGGACGAACCGCGAGGCGGGACGGTGGAGGGGCGGCATGGACGCACTGCGGCTGGTGGCACTGGTGGCGGCGAGCGCGGCGGTGGCGGGGCTCGCCCGCCGCACCCCCGTGCCGGCCCCGCTCCTCCTCGTGGCGGTCGGCCTGGTCGCCTCGTACGTCCCCGGCGTCCCCGACTACACCCTCGACCCGCACATCGTGCTGCCGCTGATCCTGCCGCCGCTGCTCTACACCGCCGCCGTCGATTCCTCCTACCTGGACCTGCGGGCCAACATCCGGCCGGTCGCGCTGCTCTCCGTCGGGTACGTCCTCTTCGCCACCGTCGCCGTCGGCTGGCTCGCGTACGTCCTCGTCCCCGACCTGCCGCTCACCGCCGCGCTCGTCCTCGGCGCGGTGATCGCCCCGCCGGACGCGGTGGCCGCCACCGCCATCGCCCGCCGGCTCGGCCTGCCCCACCGGATCACCACGATCCTCCAGGGCGAGTCCCTGGTGAACGACGCCACCGCCATCACCGCCTACAAGGTCGCCCTCGCCGCCGCCGTCGGCGCGGGCATCAGCTGGGCCGGCGGCCTCGGCGAGTTCGCCCTCGCCGCGGTCGGCGGCGTCGGCGTCGGCCTGATCCTCATGGTGCCCATCCACTGGCTGCGGACCCGGCTCACCGAACCGCTGCTCCAGAACACCCTCTCCCTCCTCATCCCCTTCATCGCCTACGCGGCGGCCGAGGAGGTGCACGCCTCCGGGGTGCTCGCCGTCGTCGTGGTCGGCCTTTTCCTCGGGCACAAGGCGTGGAAGGTCGACTTCGCCACCCGCCTCCAGGAGGAGGCCGTGTGGAAGATGGTCGCCTTCGTCCTGGAGTCCGCCGTCTTCGCCCTCATCGGCCTCCAGCTGCCCTACGTCGTCCAGGGCCTCGGCCAGTACGGCGTCGGGGAGGCGCTCTGGTACGCCTTCGGGGTCTTCGTCTTCGTCGTCGTGGTCCGCTTCGTCTGGGTCTTCCCGGCCACCTTCCTGCCCCGCCGGCTCTCCGCCAGGGCCCGGGAGCGCGAGCCCGGCGTCGACTGGAAGGCGCCGGTGGTGGTCGGCTGGGCCGGCATGCGCGGGGTGGTCTCCCTCGCCATCGCCTTCTCCATCCCGGTCGTCACCGACGGCGTCGAGTTCCCCGCCCGCAACCTCGTCCTCTTCCTCACCTTCACCACCGTCATCTCCACCCTCGTCGTCCAGGGCCTCACCCTGCCGCCGCTGATCCGGGCCCTGAAGCTCCCGGGCCGCGACCGCTACCAGGAGACGCTGGCCGAGGCGCAGGCCCAGAGCGAGGCCTCCCGGGCCGCCGAGGCCCGCCTCGGCGAACTCCTCGCCGACGAGCGCAACACCCTGCCGGGACCGCTCGCCGACCGCCTCCGCACGGTCCTGGAGCGCCGCCGCAACAGCGTCTGGGAGCGGCTCGGCGCGGTCAACGAGCTCACCGGAGAGACCGCCGACGACACCTACCGCCGCCTCTCGCGCGAGATGATCGAGGCCGAACGGGAGGTCTTCGTCCGGCTCCGCGACGAGCGCCGGATCGACGACGAGATGATGCGCACCCTGCTGCGCCGCCTCGACCTGGAGGAGGCCGCCGCCTACCGCGAGGAGCTCGGCTGATCCCCGGGCCCGGTCGTCCCCGTGACCACCGCCGCGATCCTGCTCCCGGGCGGAAAGGCGTCCTCCTCGGCGAGGGACACCAGTGCGAGGAGCATTTTGGCGACATACAGCCGCTCGATGGCGAGTCCATGCCGCGCCTCGAAGTCCTGTGCGAACGCGTCGAGTTCCGGGGGCGTCCGGCCGTAGCCGCCGCAGTGGAAGCGCTCGTCCAGCCACCAGTCGCCGCGCGGGCCGCCGAAGGCCGCCTCCTGGAGGCTCCGCACCTCGCCGCCGAGGAATCCGCCCTTCAGCACCGGCACGCCCAGCGTCCGGCCGCCGAACCCGGCCGCCAGGCCCGCCAGGGTGCCGCCCGTGCCGCAGGCCACCGCCGCCACGTCCGCGTGCCCGGCCAGCTCCCGGCCGAGCGCCACGCACCCCTCCACCGCGAGCGCGTTGCTGCCGCCCTCGGGGACCACGTACGCCCCCTCGGGGGCCCGTTCCAGAAGCCCGGCGAGCACCTCCGGCTCGTGCTTCGCCCGGTACGTGGCGCGGTCCACGAACTCCAGGCGCATCCCGTCCGCCGCGCACCGCGCCAGCGAGGGGTTCAGCGGACGCCCGGCCAGCTCGTCGCCGCGGACGACCCCGATCGTGGGGAAGCCGAGGAGGCGGCCGGCGGCCGCGGTGGCCCGCAGGTGGTTGGAGTACGCGCCCCCGAAGGTCAGCACCGGCCGTCCGCCCGCCGCCCGCAGGTTGAGCGCGAGCTTGCGCCACTTGTTGCCGGGCAGGTCGGGGTGGATGAGGTCGTCCCGCTTCAGCAGCAGCGTCAGCCCGCGCCGGGTGAACCGCTCGTCCGCCACCGGCTCCAGGGGCGAGGGGAGCCGGGGCCGCAGGGCGGAGAGGTCGCACGTGTCCACCCGGCCATTCTCCCGGGCCACGCGCGCGTGGGGGAGCCGGGAGGCCCTCTCCGCCCGTACGCGCGCGTGGCCCGGGAGCAGTGTCGGCGCGGCGGCCCGGCGCCGCGGGTCGCCCGGCCGTTCAGCGCCGCGGGTCGCGCGGCGGCTCAGCGCAGCAGGTCGGCGACGCGCTCGCGCATGGACGCCATCGTGAAGCCGCGCGGGTCCACCTTCCCCGGCTGCCACTCGCGGTGGCCGATCACCGAGCGGTGGGTCCAGCCGTGCGCCCGGCAGAGCGCGGCCGACGCCTTGGCGATCGCGTCCAGCTGCACCTTGGGCCAGGGGTCCTCGCCGTCGCCGAGGTTCTCGCACTCGAAGCCGTAGAAGTGGCGGTTGCCGTCGGTGGTGGCCTCGTCGTCCGTCGGCAGGGCGTGCTCGGCGATCACGGCCCGCAGCACCTCGTCGTCGCCGAGCCCGGCGTGGTTGGCGCGCCCGTGGCCGACCAGGTGGACGGTGCCGTCCTTGGCGATGACGCCGTGGCACAGCGGGCCCGGCAGCCCCGCGTACCCGTCCCGGCAGATGCGGACGGTGTTCGCGGTGCCCCGGGTGACGGTGTGGTGGATCATCACCCCGTGCACCGGCCCCCAGGGGCCCTTGTGGTTCCTGTTGTGGGTGGACCAGTCGCCGACCTCGACGACCGAGAGGCCCTCGCCGCGCAGTGCGGAGAGGACCCTGCTCGCGGACAGCGGAACGGCCATGGCGTGCTCCTTCCAGAGGGAGGACCGAACTTCCGGAGTACCGGACTCCGCTCCTCCGCTGCCATGCGTTCGATCCGTGTGCGAGCCGAACCGGACAACCCGGCCGAGTTCCGCGCCCCGCCGGGCGGCGGGAAAACGGGTGACATGCCCCGAAGATCACCGAACAGTCCCACCCGATTGTGTAATGGCGGCGACACGCTCCGTGCTGAAAGGCTTCCTTTCGCAAACCAGACGTACGAGAGGGAGTTCCATGTCCGTTGGTTCGGTTGGCGACGAGGTCCTCGCGGAGCAGACCCCGCAGCAGAGTCTCGGCACCGCCGCCGCGCGGAACCTCGCCTCGACCACCAAGTCGGCCCCGCAGATGCAGGAGATCTCCTCCCGCTGGCTGCTGCGGACGCTGCCCTGGGTCGAGACGAAGGGCGGTGCCTACCGGGTCAACCGGCGGCTCAGCTACTCGGTGGGCGACGGCCGTGTCACCTTCGTCCAGACCGGCGACCGGGTCGCGGTGATCCCCGCCGAGCTCGGCGAGCTGCCGGCCCTCCGCGGGTACGAGGACCAGGCGGCCCTCGCGGAGCTCGCCGCCCGCTGCGTCCAGCGCGACGTCGCCGCCGGCGAGGTCCTCGCCGTCGCCGGCTCCCCGGCCGACCGCGTCTACCTCCTCGCGCACGGCCGCGTCGAGCAGCTCGGCGAAGGCCCGTACGGCGACGAGGCGGTGCTCGGCGTCCTCGCCGACGGCTCCTACTTCGGCGACGCCGCCCTCCTCGACGAGGCGGCCACCTGGGACTGGACCGCGCGCGCCGCCACCGCCTGCACGGTCCTGGAGCTCACCCGCGCCGACCTGACCGCGCTCGCCGCCCGCGCCGGCTCCCTCGCCTCGCACCTCGCGGGCGTCGCGGGCCGCCCGGAGCAGGCCGTCAACGGCTACGGGGAGGCCGCCATCGACCTCTCCGCCGGCCACGTCGGCGAGGCCGTCGTCCCGCACACCTTCGTGGACTACGAGCCCGCCCCGCGCGAGTACGAGCTGAGCCTCGCCCAGACCGTGCTCAAGGTCCACACGCGCGTGGCGGACCTCTACAACCACCCGATGAACCAGACCGAGCACCAGCTGCGGCTCACCGTCGAGGCCCTGCGCGAGCGCCAGGAGCACGAGCTGGTCAACAACCGGGAGTTCGGCCTCCTCGCCAACTGCGACTACGGGCAGCGGATCCAGCCGCACGACGGCGTCCCCGGCCCCGACGACCTCGACGAGCTCCTCTCCCGCCGCCGCGGCTCCAAGCTCTTCCTGGCCCACCCGAAGGCCATCGCCGCGATCGGCCGCGAGCTCAACCGCCGGGGCCTGGTGCCCGAGACGATCGACGTGGCCGGCACCCGGATCCCGACCTGGCGCGGGGTCCCGATCTACCCCTGCGACAAGATCCCGGTGACCGCCGCCGGCACCAGCTCGATCATCTGCATGCGTACCGGCGAGTCCGACCAGGGCGTCATCGGCCTGCACCAGACCGGCCTCCCCGACGAGGTGGAGCCCGGCCTGTCCGTCCGCTTCATGGGCATCGACGAGCAGGCGATCATCTCCTACCTGGTCACGACCTACTACTCCGCCGCCGTCCTCGTGCCCGACGCGCTCGGCGTCCTGGAGAACGTCGAGATCAGCCGCCGCCGCTGAACCCCGGGCGGGCCGGGGCCCCACCCCCGGCCCACCCGGCCCCCGCCGGGCACCCGGCCGTGCCGTGTCCCGCGAGGGTCGCGCGCCCGGAGCGCGGGCGCCGTGGAACCGACCAGCCCGACGCCCGGCCGCCGTGGACGCGGTCGGCTGTGAAGAAGGACGACTAGACGTGACCCTGACGAGCGCGGCCCCCGTCACCGACGGGCCGGGCGCCGTGGCGCTCCTCGACCGGACGAGGACCGCCGTCGACCCGCAGATCCGCTCCACCGTCGAGACCCTGCCGGGCTCGATACGCCGTGTGGCGATGTACCACTTCGGCTGGGAGGACGCCGACGGCACCCCCGCCGCCGGCCAGGCGGGCAAGGCGATCCGCCCCGCCCTGGTCCTCGCCGCCGCCCGTGCGCTGGGCGCCGAGGAGAGCAGGGCGGTGAAGGCCGCCGCCGCCGTCGAGCTGGCGCACAACTTCACCCTGCTCCACGACGACATCGTCGACGAGGACCCGACCCGCCGTCACCGGCCCACCGCCTGGACCGTCTTCGGCATCCCCGACGCCCTGATGGCCGGCGACGCCATGAACGCGCTGGCGCTCCGGCTGCTCGTCGAGGACCCGCACCCCGCCTCCGCCGCGGCCGCCGCCCGCCTCGCCGCCTGCGTCATCGAGCTCTGCGCCGGCCAGCAGGCCGACTGCGCCTTCGAGGCGCGCGGCCCCCGCGAGGTCTCCCTCGACGAGTGCCTCGCCATGGCCACGGCCAAGACCGGCGCCCTGCTCGGCTGCTCCTGCGCCCTCGGCGCGCTCTACGCGGGCGCGGGGGAGGAGGAGGTCGCGGCGCTCGACTCCTTCGGCCGCGAGGCCGGGCTCGCCTTCCAGCTGATCGACGACCTCATCGGCATCTGGGGCGACCCCGAGCGGACCGGCAAACCGGCCGGCGCCGACCTGGTCGCCCGCAAGAAGTCGCTGCCGGTCGTCGCCGCGCTCACCTCCGGCACCGCCGCCGGCGAGGAGCTGGCCGGGCTGTACTCGCGTACGACGCTCGACGAGCGGGCCGTGCGGGCCGCGGCCGCCGCCGTCGAGCGGGCCGGCGGCCGGGACTGGGCGCAGGCCCAGGCGGCCGAGCGGATGGGCCGCGCCGTCGAGCACCTGGCGCGGGCGGTGCCGGACCTCTCGGCCGCCGGGGACCTGCTGTCCCTCGCGGAGTTCGTGACGCGAAGGACCCGCTGAGGAGCCGCCGAGTACCGCCGCGCACCGCCGAGTACCGCCGAGGAATCGGTCCTGCCGAGGGGTTGCGCGACCACTACAGATGAAGCACTATGTCTGTCGTGGTCGCGCTCGCGGTCGCGCCCCCGAAAGAAACAGGACCCGGTTTGCGCAAGCTCACCTACTTCGTCGCCTGCACCATCGACGGCTTCATCGGCGATCCGAAGGGCGACGCCACCTCCACGTACTCCTACGTCACAGGGGAGTTCCTGGAGTACCTCACCACCGAGTACCCCGAGACCGTGGCCGCCCCCGCCTGGCCCCTCGTCGGCATCGATCCCGACACCCGGGGACGCCACTTCGACACCGTGGTGCAGGGCCTCGGCTCGTACCGGATCGGCCTGGACGCCGGCGTCACCAGCCCGTACGCCCACCTCCGCGAGTACGTCGCCACCCGCTCGCTCACCGAGTCGCCCGACCCGAACGTCGAGCTGATCGCCGACGACCTCGTCGGCCGCGTCCGCGAACTCAAGGCCGAGGAGGGCGGGCTCGGCATCTGGCTCTGCGGCGGCTCCACCATCGCCGGCGAACTCGTCGACGAGATCGACGAGCTGATCATCAAGACCTACCCGCAGGTGTACGGCTCCGGCATGCCGATGTTCGGCGCCGGCTTCGAGCCCCGCGACTTCACGCTCGGCGCCGTCCGCGCCTTCGACAACGGCGTGCTGGTCCGCACGTACACCAGGAAGCGGTAGCGGGCGGACCGCGGCGGCGCGGCCTACCCTGGAGGTATGGGTGACGCGACGCCCCGTACGACCCGGGACCCGCTGGCCGCGCCGAAGTGCCCGGCCTGCGGACGCCCGCTGGCGACCCTCGCCACTCGGCACAAGGTCCTCGGGGCCTGGGTGCCCGAGTGGGAGGTGCAGCCCTGCCGGAACCCGGCCTGCCCGCTCTGCGAAGCGGTGGATTCCGACGGCACGGAAGCCACTACCACGCAGGTCACCGGCAAGAACGGCGAGAACGGGAGAAGTCCGGCCACCGGGTGACCGGCCGCGCGCCGGAGCCGGTCATACCGCTACAGTCCGCGCATGTCATCGGAGTCGACAGAAGTCTGGACCGGTTGGTACCGGGACCGCCGTGGTGCGGAAGCGATCGTCATCACGGCCGACGGCGGGCACGTCACCGTCCGCGTCAGGGGAATCGAGTACACGGGCGCGGGATTCGCCGCGCTCACCGCCGCGGGCGAGGGCGGGGAGGTCCTCACCGGCTGCGTCCTGGAGTGGGACCTGCCCCTCCCCGTCGTCGCCGGCGGCACCACCCAGGAGGCCACGCTCGGCTGCCTGCTCACCCTCGGCGAGCGCGCCGACCTGAGCCTGACCCTGCACTACGGCGGCACCGCCTTCGAGGCGGTCGTCGCCGGCGGCGACTTCGAGGGGGCGCTGGCCCGGCTGCGCGGCCAGCTCCCCGAGGGCGCCGAGTTCGGCCGACGCGTCCTGTCGGCCGCGTGACGACGACGGCGCCCTGGGGACCGGCCGGTCCGGCCGGTCCCCGGGGCGGTCCGGTCAGCTCTTGAAGGCGGAAGCGAGCCCGTAGCGCCACAACTGGTCGACGCGGGCCCGCTCCTGGGAGTTCGGCGTGGCGTTCTGGCAGGAGGTGCCGGGGCCGCCGCCCGACATCAGCTCGCTGCACGGCCCGCTGTAGTGGTCCGGCAGGCCGAGCACGTGCCCGGTCTCGTGGGCCGTCACGCGGGTGGAGTTGTACTGCTGGTTCTGCCGGTAGTCGAGGAAGATGTAGCCGCTGCCGTGCCCGTCGGTGCTCGCGTACGAGCCCCGGGAGTCGTTCCCCTCGTAGTAGCGGAAGTCCGGGTTGGAACCCTCGACGAGCCGCACGTTCACCACCGAGCTGTTCCATATCTGGGTGGAACGGGCGATCTGGGTGCGGAAGCTGGGCGCGTTGGCGGCGCTGTAGACGACGGTGACGGCCGCGGCGGCGCTCGGGTTCGCGGCCCGCTTCTTCGCCACCGACGTCATGACGGCGTCGAAGAACGCCTGGTTCGCCTTGGCCTCCTCGGCCGAACCGGCGTAGCCGGCGTACCCGGCACGCGCGGTGGTGTCGGGCGCGGCACCGGCCGGGGCGGCGGCGCCGAGCGAGACGGCGAGACCGAGCCCGAGGGCGGCGGTCAGGGTACGGGTGAGGACCTTGGGGTGACGCATGGGGGGCTCCTCCTGATCGGGGTCGGGAGAGAGTCTCGGTGCGCGCGAGCCCGGCGGGAAGAATGCCACTCCCCGATAACACGACCGCATCACCGACCCCAGCGGCTCACCAATTAGCGTCATTTTCATGGGAGTTGAGCGGATCCGGGCCTCTGGTGCGGGGCCGGAACCCCGCCCTACGCTCGGCTCCATGGAGCTGGAGGTGAGACACCTGCGCGCGCTCTGTGCCATCGCGGACACCGGCAGCCTGCACAAGGCCGCGCGCCAACTCGGCGTGAGCCAGCCCTCCTTGACCACCCAGCTGCGCCGCATCGAGAACGCGCTCGGCGCCGAGCTCTTCGCCCGCGGCCGCACCGGCTGCCGCCCCACCGCGCTCGGCCGCTCCGTCCTCAGCCGCGCCCGCCCCCTGGTCGACGGCATGGCGGCGCTCGTCACCGAGACCCGCGCCGAGGCGGCCCGCGCCGACGGCCCCCGGCTCCGGGTCGGCTCCACCGCGAGCAGGGCCCTCCCGGGCTGGCTGCGGCGGCTGCGCGCCCGCTTCCCCGGCACGGACGTCGCCCTGCGCGTCGACGTCTCCGCGCGGACGCTGCTGCGCGAGGTGGCGGCCGGCCGCCTGGATGTGGCCTTCGTCCACGAGGTGGAGGGCAGCCCGCTCCCCGTGCCCGAGGGCCTGGACCACCGCGTCCTGGTCGCCCGCGAGCCGCAGTTCGTCTCCCTCTCCCCGGCCCACCCGGCCGCCGCCCACCCCGTGGTGGACCTCGCGGACCTGGCCCGCGACCACTGGATGGTGGACCCGGCGGTGGACGGCGAATGGGACGGGCTGCGCCGCGTCCTGACGGCCGCGGGGATCGACCCGCCGCTCCTCCACGGCGACTACCACACCGCCGCGTCGCTCATCGCGCTCGGCGAGGCGGTGGCCCCCTGCCAGCCGACCTCGGTCCCCCGCGAGGACCTGGCGGTCCGCCCCCTCCTCGGCGACCCGCTCGCCGTCCGCCTCCTCCTCTACGCCCACCCCGCCACCCCGCTGGCGCCCCTCCACGCCACCCTCGCCGACGCCTACCGCGAGGCGGCCCACCGGGCGCCCCCGTACCGCGCCTGGCTGGCCGCGGGCGGCACGGCGCCCCCCTGCCTCACGCCGGCCTGACCCCGCCTCCCCGCGAGGGGATCAGACGGCGGGAGCGGGCCAGGGGACGTCGGTCTCGACGGCGGCGTCGTAGTCGACGCCGGGGACGGAGAAGCCGTAGAGGCGCCGGACTTCGTCCCCGAACCAGCCGAGTGCGGCGAGACCGGCGACGGAGTCGCTGGTGGCGGCGGCCCAGCGCGCGGCGACGGCCTCCTGCACGGCGGGGTCGAGCTCCCAGGTGTCGAGGCGGACCCTGCCCTCGTCGTCGAGGTCGAGCGGGCGGGCGCCGGTCAGCCGGTCCCACAGCTCCACCAGCTGGCCGATCGGGGCCACCATGGCATCGCCCAGGACCCCGCGCAGCAGCCCGACGTACAGGGCGATGCCGGGGATGGCGGTGGAGGACTGGGTGACGGCGGCGGCGTTGACCGAGGTCACGGCCCGGCCGCCCACGGTCTTGGCGAGGCGCTCGTCCAGGGTGCGCGCGGTGGCCTCCAGATGGGCCTTCGCGGCGCCGATCGTGCCCTGCCGGTAGATCGCCGCGGTGAGCGGCGAGCCGATGTAGGACAGCGCGGCGGTCGTGAAGCCCTCGGCGAGCAGCGACCGGTCGGCCAGGAAGGCGACCCACCGCTCCCAGTCGGCGCCGCCCATCACCGCCACGGTCTGCTCGACGTCGTCGCCCTCGGCCGGCGCGGTGGTGACCTCCTTCACCTCCGGGGCGCCGTTCTCGTCGAAGACGAGCGTCTTCGTGGTGTGCGGCGCACCGACCGGCCGGAGGACCGAGGCGTACGCCTCGCCGGTGTCCGGGTCGGTGCGGCGGGGCGCGGCCACGGAGTAGACCAGGTAGTCGAGCCGTCCCCCGAACCGCTCGGCGAGGAGACCGGCGACCTGTTCCTTCACCGCGTCGCCGAACGCGTCGCCGTTGACGAAGACCATGTCCCGCCCGTGCCGGCGGGCGAGCCGGGCGGTGGCGTCGGTGCGGTACCAGCCCGCCGTGCCGGTGCGCCGCGCGGGCGCCTTCTCGAAGCAGACGCCGATGCCGCGGATGCCGACGCGGGCCAGCCCCGCGATCGTCGCGGCCAGGCCGTACCCGGCGGACGAACCGATGACCAGCGCCACCGGCCCCTCGCCCCCGGCGCCGACCGGGTCGGGGACGGCCCGCCACATCTCCTCCACCAGCCGGCGGCAGCCGTCGGGATGCGAGTCGAGGAACAGGAAGCCCCGGCTCTTGGGCGCGATGACGCGTTCGCTCACGGTGTGGTTCCCCCAGGTGTCGTCACGGACGAGCACGCGACGGCCCTCGACCGCCCCGCCCCGCCAGTCTCCGCCCGCCCCGCCCCACGTGTTGATCTTGCCCACCACAACGATCCCCGGCCGCGCTTGGAGGTTTCCCACCACCCCGGAAACGGGGACGGCCCGCGCCGGGGTGTCCGGGCGGGCCGTTCCGTACGTCCTCTGACCTGCGGTGGGCAGGGGGGAGAGGGAAAGCCTGGGTCAGGCCTTCTTGGTCTCCCAGAAGATGCGGTCGATCTCGGCGATGAGCTCGAGGGCCTTCTCGCCGGTCTTCGGGTCGGTCGACGCCTTGGCGGCCGAGAGGGCCTTCAGGGTGTCGTTGACCAGCTGGTTGAGCTCGGGGTACTTCTCGAAGTGCGGGGCCTTGAAGTAGTCGCTCCACAGCACCGAGACGTGGTGCTTGGCGAGCTCCGCGCGCTGCTCCTTGATGACCGTGGCGCGGGCCCGGAAGTGCGGGTCCTCGTTCGCCTGGTACTTCTCCTGGACAGCCTTGACGGACTCGGCCTCGATGCGGGCCTGGGCCGGGTCGTACACGCCGCAGGGGAGGTCGCAGTGGGCGCTGACCTTGACCTTGGGGGCAAACAGGCGGGAGAGCATTGAGCCGTCCTTCCTCGTGATCGTCTTCTCAAGTGGGAGATTACTCGGTGAGAAGGGCGATTTCGCGAGCGCCCCTGGGGCTTAGGGCAAAAGTCCGGGGTCAGGATGGGACTCGTGTACGAGTGGACGAGTCGAAAAGGGTCGACGAGTGTCGACGAGGGGAGCGGGAGTGGAGCGGGAAGCCACCGCGGCGGCCGAGGCGCCGTTCGGGATCGCCGAGGTGACGGGGGTGTCGATGGTGCCCACGCTGTTGCACGGCGACCGGCTGCTCGTGCGGTACGGGGGGCGGGTCGGCGCCGGTCACGTCGTGGTGCTGCGCCATCCGCTCCAGCAGGACCTGCTCGTGGTGAAGCGGCTGGTCGAGCGGCGGGACGCCGGGTGGTGGGTGCTCGGGGACAACCCGGACGCCGAGGGGGACAGCCGGGTCTTCGGGGCCGTGCCGCCCGAGCTGGTGCTCGGGCGGGTGCTGGGCCGGTACCGGCCGGTGACGCCGGGGCGTCAGCGCTCGGCCGGGGTGGTGCTCTCCTGGCTCTTCTCGGCGGTGCGTCCGGTGAGGTCGGCCCGCTCGGCCTCCAGGCGCTTGCGGGCCCGGTAGGCGGCCACGTTGGCCCGGGTGGCGCAGCGGTCGGAGCAGTAGCGCCGGGAGCGGTTGGTGGAGGTGTCGAGGTAGGCGTTGCGGCAGGGCGGGGCCTGGCAGAGGCCCAGCCGGTCGGCGCCGAACTCCGTCAGGTGGAAGGCGAGTCCCATCGCGGAGATCGCCGCGTATCCGGCCGTGGCGTTGGACGAGTGGTCGGCGAGGTGCATGTGCCAGCGGGGCCGGCCGTCGTCGTCGAGGTGGTCGTGGCCGGAGATCTGCGGGCTGACCGGGAACTCCAGGAGGAGCGAGTTGAGGAGGTCGACGGCGCCGGTGTGGTCGCCCTCGTCCGCCGCCGCGAAGACGCTCCGCAGCCGGGTCCTGATCGCGCGGAAGCGGGGCAGGTCGGCCTCGTTGACCCGGCGGGCCATCTGGGTGGCGGGGCCGAAGAGTTCCTTGACCGCTTCGACGGTGGTGAGGCTGTCCCTGCCGCGGGCCGGCTCCTCGGTGTTGACGAGGCGCACGGCGTAATCCGAGTAATAGGCCAGTTCCACTTGTAGTCCTTACGGTGGCGGGCTAGGGTCGGCGTCGAGGGGGTAACTGGTGTTTCCCCTCTGAGGGTATTACGTTCTCGGGTTTTCTGTGGCGTCGACGACGGAGGGTACGGGCATGAGCGACACCGACTGGGCGGGCTGGCAGCAGAGCTGGGACCGCCAGCAGGAGTGGTACATGCCGGACCGCGAGGAGCGGTTCCGCGTCATGCTCGACATGGTCGAGGCGCTGGTGGGGCCGGAGCCCCGCGTCCTCGACCTCGCCTGCGGTACGGGAAGTATCACGGACAGGCTCCTCCGGAGGTTCCCGGGCGCCGTCTCCACCGGCGTCGACCTCGACCCCGCGCTGCTCGCCATCGCCCGCGGCACCTTTGAGGGCGACGAGCGGGTCTCCTTCGTGACGGCGGACCTCAAGGACCCCGCGTGGACCCGGGCGCTGCCGTACGACGCGTACGACGCCGTCCTGACCGCCACCGCCCTGCACTGGCTCCACAGCGAGCCCCTGGCCGCCCTCTACGGGCAGGTCGCCGGGCTCGTACGGGAGGGCGGGGTCTTCATGAACGCCGACCACATGATCGACCCGGCCACCCCGCGGATCAACGCCGCCGAGCGCGCCCAGCGGCACGCCCGGATGGACGCGGAGAAGGCCGCCGGGGTCCTCGACTGGGCCGACTGGTGGGCGAGCGCCGCGAAGGACCCGGTCCTCGCCGAGCCCACCGCCCGCCGCTTCGAGATCTACGGCGAGCACGCCGACGGCGACATGCTGCCGGTGGGCTGGCACGCCGACACCCTGCGCGCGGCCGGCTTCGGCGAGGCCCGTCCGGTGTGGTGCTCGCCCTCCGACACGCTGCTCCTCGCCGTGAAGTAGACCGCCGGACGCGGGGCCGTTCGGGCGTACGGCCGCCGGACGGACGAAGGGGCGGTACGGGCTTCGTGCCCGTACCGCCCCTTCGCGTATCGCCTGTTACAGCACCTTCGACAGGAACGCCTTCGTCCGGTCGTGCTGCGGGTTCGTCAGGACGTCCCTCGGGTGGCCGGACTCGACCACCACGCCGCCGTCCATGAAGACCAGCGAGTCGCCGACCTCCCGGGCGAAGCCCATCTCGTGGGTGACGACGATCATCGTCATGCCCGACTCGGCCAGGTCCCGCATGACGTCGAGGACGTCACCGACGAGCTCCGGGTCGAGCGCCGAGGTCGGCTCGTCGAAGAGCATCAGCTTCGGCTCCATCGCCAGCGCGCGGGCGATGGCGACACGCTGCTGCTGCCCGCCGGAGAGCTGCGACGGGTAGTTGCCCATCTTGTCGCCGAGACCCACCCGGTCGAGCAGGCGCTCGGCCCGCTCGCGGGCGACCGCCTTGGACTCGCCCTTCACCTGGACGGGTGCCTCCATCACGTTGGCCAGGGCCGTCATGTGGGGGAACAGGTTGAAGCGCTGGAAGACCATGCCGATGTCACGGCGCTGGGTCGCGACCTCGCTGTCCTTCAGCTCGTAGAGCTTGTCGCCCTTCTGGCGGTAGCCGACCAGCTGGCCGTCGACCGAGAGGCGGCCGCCGTCGATCCGCTCCAGGTGGTTGATGCAGCGCAGGAAGGTCGACTTGCCGGAGCCGGACGGGCCGACCAGGCAGAAGACCTCTCCGCTGCGGACCTCCAGGTCGATGCCGCGGAGGATGTGGGCGGCGCCGTAGGACTTGTGGACGCCCTCCGCCTTGACCATGAGCTCGCCGGTCATGCCGATGCCTCCGGGGAACGCTTGAACGTGGTGAGGTTCGTCTTGACCCGCTGCCACGGGGTGGGCGGCAGGTTACGGGTCGAACCGCGGGCGAAACGGCGCTCCAGGTAGTACTGGCCGACGCTGAAGACGCTGGTCAGTGCCAGGTACCAGATGGAGGCCACGAAGAGCATCTCCATGACGGCACCGGAGACGGAGCCGATGTTCGAGGAGGCGCGGAGTAGCTCCGTGTACTGCACGGCCGAGACCAGCGACGAGGTCTTCAGCATGTTGATGAACTCGTTGCCCGTCGGCGGCACGATCACGCGCATCGCCTGCGGCAGCACGATCCGGCGCATGGTCTTCGTCTGGGACATGCCGAGCGCGTGCGCCGCCTCGGTCTGGCCCTCGTCGACCGACTGGATGCCGGCGCGGACGATCTCCGCCATGTACGCGCCCTCGTTCAGGCCCAGGCCCAGGAGGGCCACCATGAACGGGGTGAGGACCTGCGAGGTCTCGTCCTTGTAGATCGGTCCGAGGTTGATGTACTCGAAGATCAGGGCGAGGTTGAACCAGACGAGCAGCTGGACGTAGACCGGCGTGCCGCGGAAGAACCAGATGTAGAGCCAGGAGACGGCTCCGGTGACCGGGTTCTTCGACAGCCGCATCACGGCGAAGACGATGCCGAGGACGAGTCCGAGCGCCATCGCGGAGACGCTGATCAGGACGGTCTTCCAGAGGCCGACGAGGACGGAGTCGTCGAAGAGCTTGTCCCACACCGTGGCCCAGATGATGTTGCCCTGGGAGAACGCGTAGACGAGCCAGCCGAGGAGCGCGACGACGACGACGGCGCTGATCCAGCGGCCGTAGTGACGGACCGGGATGGCCTTGATCGCCTCGTAGGGGGTGCCCGAGGGGCCGGACCCGGCCGGCGTGGCGGCCGGGTCCTTGCTGATCTTGTCAGTCATGACGACTGCCCTTCAGTGGTGCGAGGGGGAGCGAGCAGGTCACTTGCCGGCGTTGATGGTGGCCTGCTTGACCGCGCTGCCCTCGACGTCCCACTTCTTCAGGGCCTCGGCGTAGGTGCCGTCCTTGATGCTGGCGTCGAGCGCCTCCTTGATGGCGTCGCGCAGCTGGGTCTTGTCCTTGGAGACGGCGATGCCCATGAGGCCGACGTCGGTCTGGTTGCCGACGACCTCGAAGTCGTTGCCGCCGCCGGAGGTCTTCGCGATGTACGCGGCGACCGGGTAGTCGTTCAGGTCGGCGACCGCGCCGCCGGCCTTCACGCGGGTCTGGGCCTCGGCGTCGGTGTCGAAGGCCTGGATCGTGAGCTTGTTCGAGCCGCACTTCTCGGCCTGGGCCTTGAAGGTGTCCTCGTAGATCGTGCCGCGCTGGACGGCGACGGTCTTGCCGCAGAGGTCGTCGAGCGAGTTCACGCCCTGCGGGTTGCCCTTCTTGACCAGCAGGGAGACGCCGGAGGAGAAGTAGTCGACGAAGTCGACGCCCTTGCCGATCTTCTTCCCGTTGTCGTCCAGGCCCTCCTGGCGCTTCTTGTTGTCCGTCATGGAGGACATGACGATGTCCTGGCGGCCGGTCTCCAGGGAGGTGATCAGGCCGTCGAAGGTGCCCGAGGTGAACTCGAACTTCACACCGAGCTGCTTGGAGAGGGCGGCGGCGATGTCGGGGTCGACGCCGACGATCTTGCCGTCCTGGGTGAACTCCATCGGCGCGTACGAGGCGTCCGTGCCGACCTTGATGACGCCGGCCTTCTGGATGTCGGCGGGCAGCTTGGAGAAGAGCGGGGCGGAGTTGGCGGCGGTGCCGCCCTCCTTCGTGGAGCCGCTGTCGGTCTGGTCGCCACAGGCGGTCAGCAGCATCGAGCCGGCGACCGCGATGGCGGCGACCGCGGCAAGACGGGAAGTGCGGGTCTTGGCGGCGGTCGTCCAGCGCGTGGAGCGTGCGGTCATGGTCGGGATCCTCCGGCGTGTGAGGGAGTTGCCATAGGCGTTGCCAATGGGCCGCGTACGCATCTTCGAGTGTCGCGACCTCGTGTGATTACGGCATCTTGCCATTCGGACCGCCTCAAACCGACGGCCACGGATGTCAAAATCGGGTAACGGGTCGAGCCCGAACCCCGACAGGCCGGTACATCAAGGCCGGATCATCTTTCGTAGCCCTACCCGTTCACCGAAGAATCTGCGGTTGATCTCGCCATTCGGACGGCATGAACAGAGCCAAACGGACGCCTGCGGCATCTTTCCTGATATCGAGTGACGAGTCGTTCTCCGTCCGCGTCCGGAAGCACTAGGTATGAGTCGTGTCACCGACCGGATACGGACTCGTCTGCGGTGCCGTCTGTCCGGTAAGAAGGATCCTTACACCCCTCATCCGGGGCTCAGGGCGCGTTGTGCGGCGCGCCCGCGCGGCTGCCCGACACGGCGGCCGCGGGACCCGCCCACCGCTCCACACCAGGAGCGGAAACCCTCGAACAACAGACATAAGGGGTCTCACCCACATGGCAGCGGAGATCGTCAATCCTCTCAGCGAGAGCGCTACGGAAGGAGCTCCCGAGGAGCTCTTCGACCCGGCTTTCGCTCTTCACCGCGGCGGCAAGATGGCCATTCAGGCCACCGTCCCCGTCCGTGACAAGGACGACCTGTCCCTCGCGTACACGCCTGGCGTCGCCAAGGTGTGCACCGCCATCGCCGAGCAGCCCGAGCTGGTCCACGACTACACGTGGAAGTCCCAGGTCGTCGCCGTCGTCACCGACGGCACCGCCGTGCTCGGCCTCGGCGACATCGGCCCGGAGGCCTCCCTCCCGGTCATGGAGGGCAAGGCGATCCTCTTCAAGCAGTTCGGCGGCGTGGACGCCGTCCCGATCGCCCTCGCGACCACCGACACCGACGAGATCGTCGACACCGTCGTCCGGCTCGCCCCCTCCTTCGGTGGGGTGAACCTGGAGGACATCTCGGCGCCGCGGTGCTTCGAGATCGAGCGCAAGCTCCAGGAGCGGCTGGACATCCCGGTCTTCCACGACGACCAGCACGGCACCGCCATCGTCACCCTCGCCGCCCTGCGGAACGCGGCGAAGCTGACCGGCCGGACCCTCGGCGACCTGCGCGCCGTGATCTCCGGCGCCGGCGCGGCCGGCGTGGCCATCGCCAAGTTCCTCCTGTCGGCCGGCATCGGCGACGTCTGCGTCGCCGACCGCAAGGGCATCGTCAGCAGCGACCGCGAGGACCTCACGGACGTCAAGCGCGAGATCGCCGGCCTCACCAACAAGGCGGGCCTCTCCGGCTCCCTGGAGACCGCCCTCGCCGGCGCCGACGTCTTCATCGGCGTCTCCGGCGGTACGGTCCCCGAGGAGGCCGTCGCCGCCATGGCCAAGGACGCCTTCGTCTTCGCCATGGCCAACCCGAACCCCGAGGTCCACCCCGACGTCGCGCACAAGTACGCGGCGGTCGTGGCCACCGGCCGTTCGGACTACCCCAACCAGATCAACAACGTCCTCGCGTTCCCCGGCATCTTCGCCGGCGCGCTCCAGGTCCGGGCCTCCCAGATCACCGAGGGCATGAAGATCGCCGCGGCCGACGCCATCGCCGGTGTCGTCGGTGACGAGCTCAGCGCCGACTGCGTCATCCCGTCGCCGTTCGACGACCGGGTCGCCCCGGCCGTCGCGGCCGCGGTCGCCGCCGCCGCGCGCGCCGAGGGCGTCGCCCGCCGCTGACCCCCGTCCGCGGAAGGTCCCCGAGAGGGCCCCGCCCCGGTCCGCCGCATCGGACCCGGGACGGGGCCCTTTCCCGTGCCCGGGGGAGGGGAGCGGGGCCCTTTCCCTTTCCCGCGCCCGTGCCCGGGGGAGTGGGAGCGGGGGCGGCGGCGTGGACGTGTCGGCTGGGTGGACGGCGCGGTGGCGTGGACGGGCGGGCTTCGGGGGCCCGTGGTTCCGCGTTCCGCGTTCCGGGTTCCGCGTTCCGGGTCCGGGGGTCGGAGCGGGCGCGGGGGACGCGCGTCACACCGGAGTGAGGTTCCGTGTGCTCTCCGTCGCCCCTAGGGTCGGGGCCATGTTCGCTGCCTACGCCGCCCGAATCGACCGCGACCAGCCCCTGAACGGCCTCGAGCTGGGTGAACGCCCCGAGCCCGAGGTGCGCCCCGGCTGGACCACCGTCACCGTCAAGGCCGCCTCCCTCAACCACCACGACCTCTGGTCGCTGCGCGGGGTCGGCCTGCCCGAGGAGAAGCTGCCGATGATCCTCGGCTGCGACGCCGCCGGGATCGACGAGGACGGCAACGAGGTCGTCCTGCACTCCGTGATCGGCCAGACCGGCCACGGCGTCGGACCCGACGAGCCGCGCTCCATCCTCACCGAGCGCTACCAGGGCACCTTCGCCGAGCGCGTCACCGTCCCCCGCTGGAACGTGCTGCCCAAGCCGAAGGAGCTCTCCTTCGCCGAGGCCGCCTGCCTCCCCACCGCCTGGCTGACCGCCTACCGGATGCTCTTCACCAACGCCGGGGTCCGCCCCGGCGACTCGATCCTCGTCCAGGGCGCCGGCGGCGGCGTCGCCACCGCCGCGATCGTCCTCGGCAAGGCCGCCGGCCTGCGGGTCTTCGCCACCAGCCGGGACGAGGCCAAGCGGAAGCGGGCCGTGGAGCTCGGCGCCGTCGAGGCGTACGAGCCCGGAGCCCGGCTGCCGTACCGGGTGGACGCCGTCATCGAGACCGTCGGCGCCGCGACCTGGTCGCACTCGGTGAAGTCGCTGCGCCCCGGCGGCACCCTGGTGATCTCCGGCGCCACCAGCGGCGACCGCCCCTCGCACGCCGAACTGACCCGGATCTTCTTCCTGGAGCTCAAGGTGGTCGGCTCCACCATGGGGTCCAAGGACGAGCTGGAGGACCTCCTCTCCTTCTGCGCGGCCACCGGGGTCCGTCCGGTGATCGACGAGGTGCTGCCGCTCGACCGGGCCCGCGAGGGCTTCGCGAAGATGGCCTCCGGCGAACTCTTCGGAAAGATCGTGCTGACGACCTCTTGATACGGGTCGGTCGACCTGATGGGATCTCCGGCACATGAAAGGTGAACAACGCTCACTTCCTCGTGCCGGAGGTCTCCTTGCTGCGCACCACCCTTCTGACGGGCGCCCTCGCCGCCTCACTGCTCGCCCCGACCGCCGCGCACGCGGAGACGGGGACCACCGGGGGAACGGGGGGAGCCGGGGGTGACGGGATCCCCGCCCTCACCGACTCCCGCGGCCGCGTCCTCACCCTGCGCGGCTGGAACGTGGAGGACAAGGCCAACCGCGGTGACGCCGCCCTCTCCGCCGTGACCGAGCGGCACTTCCGCGACATGCGCGCCAAGGGCTTCAACTTCGCCCGCCTCCTCGTCTTCTGGGACGACCTGGAGCCGCGGCCGGGCCAGTACAGCCAGGCCTATCTGCGGAAGATCGAACGGGTCCTGGACTGGGCCGAGAAGTACGACGTCAAGGTCCTGCTCGACGCCCACCAGGACGTCTTCGGCCCCGCCTTCGGCCACCGGGGCATCCCCGCCTGGGCCACCCGCACCGACGGACTGCCCTTCACCCCCCGCCCCGACGACTGGTTCTCCGAGTACTTCGAGCCCGCCGTCCAGCGCGCCTTCACCCACCTCTACGAGGACGAGGACCTCCGCCGCGCCCAGGCCCGCATGTGGCAGGTGCTCGCCGAGCGCTTCGACGACCACCCGGCCGTCCTCGGCTACGACCCCATCAACGAGCCGATGGGCGAACTCCGCGAGGGCGAGGACCTGCCCACCGCCGCCCGCCGCATCGAGCGGGAACAGCTCACCCCCATGTACGACCGGATCGCCGACGCCATCCGCACGGCCGACCGGGACGCCTGGATCTTCGTCGAGCCCACCCCGATCGTCGGCGAAGGAGTCCCCACCGGCCTCGGCCGGATTGACGATCCGAAGATCGTCTACGCCCCGCACTTCTACAACACCGGCATGGAGGCCGGCGCCGACTACGACCCCGCCGCCGGCTGGATCGAAAGCTACGAGCAGGCCGTCACCGTCTACCCCAAGGAATACAAGGTCCCCGTGGTCGTGGGGGAGTGGGGCCCGCTCAACAACTCCCTGCCGAACATGAACGCCTTCTACCGCGACGCCATGGCCTCCCTCGGCCGCTACACCTCCGGCTGGGCCGGCTACGTCTGGTGCTACGGCGGCGGCTACTGCGCGGTCGACTCCGCCGGCGCCTTCCGCACCAACAAGGAGCTGACCGCCGAGCCGTACGCGGAGGCCGTCGCCGGCCGGGTCCGCGCCTCCGCCTACGACCCGGGGGCCGGCACCTACCGCCTGGAGTACGACGCCGCCGGCCGCCGCGGCTCCCGCGTCACCGAACTGGCCCTGCCGTCCGGCGACTGGAAGGTCACGGCCCGCGGCGCCCTCGTCCTCCGCGACAAGGGCCGTGGCGCGGGGCACGGCGCGGGGCAGGGCCGGGGGTACGAACGGGTCCGCGTCCTCGCCGCCCCCGACGCCCGGGTCACCGTCACCGTGACCCGCACCGGCCCGGCACCCCGCTGACCCCGGCCCCGGTCAGGGCTCCGCGCGGGGACGGAGTATCCCGGTGATCCGGGTCGCCGCCGTGGACAGGTGGTGACGGGCCTCGGCGAGCTGGGCGTCCGTCACCCCGTGGTCCCGGGCCGCGTCCCGCACCTCGTCCCGGAAGCGGTCGAGCAGCCGGTCCAGGTCCCGGGCCGGGTCACCGGAGCCGGCCCCTTCCCGCGCCCACTCCGGGACCACGGCCTCCCCGTCCGCACCCGGCACCGACACGTCCACCGGGGAACCGCCCGCCGAAGGAGCACCGGCCGCGGCACTCCCCGCGCCCTTGCGGCCCTTCGTCTGGCCCGAGACCAGGTCGCTCAGCTGGGCGGTGATCCCGGACAGGCCCTCACGGACGGCCTGCGGCCACTCGCCCTTCGCGAAGCGGTTCTGCACCTCGTCCTGGACCTGCTGGGCGATCCGCTGGAACTCCTTCGTCTGCCGGGCCTGCTCCTTCCACTCCCGCTTGGCCCTGCGCAGCTCCTCCTTGACGTCGGCGAAGGAGCCCTCCTCCGCCGTCCGGGCCCGGCTCGCCGCCGCGCGCATCTCGCTGCGCACCCGGCCGGCCGCGCCGCGCACGTCCTCCCTGATCTCGGAGGCCAGCGCCGCGACGGAGTCCCGGATCTCCCGCTCCAGGGCGTCGAGCTCGCCCTCCCGGCCGGCCAGCTCGGCGCGGCCCGCGTCGGTCAGCGCGTAGACCTTCCGGCCGCCCTCGCTGGTGTGGGTGACGAGCCCCTCGGCCTCCAGCTTGGCCAGCCGCGGGTAGACCGTGCCGGCCGAGGGGGCGTACAGGCCCTGGAAGCGCTCCTCCAGGAGGCGGATGACCTCGTAGCCGTGCCGGGGGGCCTCGTCGAGCAGCTTGAGGAGGTAGAGGCGGAGTCGGCCGTGTGCGAAGACGGGGGCCATGTCAGAGCACCTTTCCGGACGCGGGGGCGGAGGACGTGGAGGACGCGGAGGACGCGGAGGGTGTGGCGGGTGTGACGGGTCCGGGGTCCGGGGTCTCGGCGGACTCCGGGCGGCGGAGCAGGGCGATCGAGCCGGAGACCGTGGTCGCCTTGAGCGTGCCGCTGCCCGCGCCGAGCGTTCCGGTGATGGACTTGGTGCCCCACTCGCCGCCCACCCGCAGGTCCTCGAAGGCGTTCGACACCGCGCCGCTCGTGGTGCTCGCCTCGACCCGGGCGTCCGCCGGGTGCGGCAGCCGGACGGCGACCTCGCCGGAGACGCTGGTGAGCCGGATGTCGGCCGGCGGGGCCCCGGCCGGAGCCGGGTCCAGGTCGAGGACCAGGTCCCCGCTGACGGTCTCCGCCCGTACCGCCGAGCCCGAGCCCTCGATCACCGTCACGTCACCGGTCACCGAGGTGACCCGCAGCGCGCCGGTCACCGACTGGGCCTCCAGGGCGCCCGAGACGGTCTCGGCGCGGACCGGGCCGGAGAGCCCCACCAGCGTCGTCCCCCCGGTCACCCCGCGGATCTCGGTGCGGCCCCGCAGGCCCGAGACCACCGTGTCCGCGGACACCGCGCCCACCTCGACCTCGGCGCCGGCCGGGACGGCGACCGAGACCACCGCGCGCCGCCGGTGGGCCTTGGTGTCGAGCCACTTGAGGATGCCCTTCCAGTGCAGGTCCTCGTAGGTGACGGTCAGCGTGGAGCCCTCCTGGGTGACGATCAGGGGCGGGCCCTCGATCTCCGAGATCTCCAGCCGTGCCGTGCTCTCCTCCGTGCCCACCACGTTCACCGCGCCGCCCACGACACGGACGCGCAGCCGTGTCACGGGGTCGGCGGGCGCGAGTTTCACCGGCTCGGTGACGGACCACTCGGTCATGGTGCTGCCCTCCCGCTTCCTCGATGCGTCGCGACTCGGCATCGCGACGCGACGATCACGCGACTCGACATATCGCGACTTCGAGATTCACGATATATCGCGGTGTGATCGAGTCAACCCTGAAACATCCCTGACAGGGTCGCGGCAAACACCTCCGTACACGGACAAACTGACCTAGGTTAGGGGTCATGAACGCGACTTCCGGACCGAGCCCCGCCGGGGCGCTGCTGCTGTGCCGAGCCGATCCCCCGACGGTCCGGCCGCCCGCCCAGCTCCTGCGCGAGCAGCTGCTCCTCGCCCCCGCCGGAGCCGGCTGGAGCGTCCTCGTACCGGAGGGGAAGCCCTGGCAGGGCGACGGAGAGCCGGTCGAACGGTTCGTCACCGGCTGGGCCACCGCCCTCGCCGTCTCCGCCGCCGGCTGGCCCGTCCTCGCCCTCTGGTGGGACGCGGACCGCGCCGGGATCACCCTCGCCGCCGGCTTCCGCCGCACCGTCGGCTACACCTGGCTCGCCGCCGGCACCCCGGCCGGCGAGGACGAGGCCATGCGGACCCTCGCCGACCGCCTCGCCCTCGACCCCGTCCTCGACGTCCAGGCGCTGGAGCCGCTCACCCTCCCCGACCCCGAGGCCGACTCCCGTACCCGCCTCCTCGGCCTCGTCGCCGTCCTCACCCGCACCAGCCTCGCCCTGCCCGCCGGCGTCGACCCCGGCGAGACCCCCGACCGGCTCCGCGCCGCCGCCCTCGCCGCCGGCGCCGAGCAGCTCGCCTGGCCGGGCTGGCGCGAGGCCGTCCTCGACGAGCTCGACGTCGTGGAGGAGGGCCCCCTCGGCCCGTACGTACGCGGCCCCAGGGCGCGCCTCCTCGGCGGCGTCCAGCTCGCCGCGGGCGTCCCGCTGCTCCTCTGGGGGCTCGGCCGGCGCAGCGGCGGCTGGACCACGGCAGGGGCCCTCCTCGTCGCCCACGGCGCCCTCGGCCTCGCCTACGACCGCCTGCGCGAGCACTGACGGCCCCGGACGCGACGGTGCCCCCTTCCGTATCCGATACGGAAGGGGGCACCGCGGGTCGTGCTACTCCTCGTCGTCGTCCTCGTCGTCCAGACGGGCCAGCCAGGTCGCGAGGCGCTCGACCGGCACCTCGAAGTCGGGGTTGAGATCGACGAAGGTCCGCAGCTGCTCGGCGAGCCACTCGAAGGTGACCTCCTCCTCGCCGCGCCGCTTCTCCAGTTCCTCGATGCCACGGTCGGTGAAGTACATGCGGTCCAGGATAGGCCCGCCCGGACACGCCGGAGGCCCGGCACCCCCCGGGATCGGGGGGTGCCGGGCCTCCGCGCGAGGCGCCGACGTCAGGCGTCGAAGACCTCGTTGACCAGCTGCTGCTGCTCCGCCTGGTGACGCTTGGCCGAGCCGACCGCCGGGGACGAGGAGTGCGGGCGGGAGATCCGGCGCAGGCGCTCGCCCGCCGGGATGTCCGCGCCGACCGCCAGGTCGAGGTGGTCGATCAGGTTGAGCGCGATGAACGGCCACGCACCCTGGTTCGCCGGCTCCTCCTGCGCCCAGATGTACTTCGCCGCGTTCGGGTACTTGGCGATCTCGGCCTGGAGCTCGGCACCCGGCAGCGGGTACAGGCGCTCAAGACGGATGATCGCGGTCTCCGTGTCGCCGCGCTTCTGACGCTCGGCCTCCAGGTCGTAGTAGACCTTGCCGGCGCAGAAGACGACCTTGCGGACGTCGGCCGGGTTGACCGAGTCGTCGCCGATGACCGGGCGGAAGCCGCCGGAGGTGAACTCCTCCACCTTGGACGCCGCGGCCTTCAGACGCAGCATCGACTTCGGGGTGAAGACGATGAGCGGCTTGTGGTGCGGGTTGTGCACCTGCCAGCGCAGGAGGTGGAAGTAGTTCGACGGCAGCGTCGGCATGGCGACCGTCATGTTGTCCTGGGCGCACATCTGGAGGAAGCGCTCCGGGCGGGCGGACGAGTGGTCCGGGCCCTGGCCCTCGTAGCCGTGCGGCAGGAGCAGGGTGACGCCGGAGGTCTGGCCCCACTTCTGCTCGGCCGAGGAGATGAACTCGTCGACGACGGTCTGCGCGCCGTTGACGAAGTCACCGAACTGCGCCTCCCAGACCACCAGGGAGCTGGGGCGGGCGAGCGAGTAGCCGTACTCGAAGCCCATCGCCGCGTACTCGCTGAGCAGCGAGTCGTAGACGTTGAAGTGCGCCTGGTCCTCGGCCAGGTAGAGCAGCGGGGTGTAGTCCTCGCCGGTCTCCTGGTCGACCAGGACCGCGTGGCGCTGGCCGAAGGTGCCGCGGCGGGTGTCCTGGCCCGACAGGCGGACCGGGGTGCCCTCCATCAGCAGGGAGCCGATGGCGAGGGTCTCGCCGAAGCCCCAGTCGATGGTGCCGTCGTCGATCGAGGCCGCGCGACGCTGCATCTGCGGCAGCAGACGCGAGTGGACCGTGATCCGCTCCGGGATGTTGACCTGCGACTCGGCGATCCGCTTCACGACCTCCTGGGAGACCGCGGTGGTGACGGCGACCGGGAACTCGGCCTGCGCGTCCGGCACGTGGGCCGGCGCCGGGGCGGCGGTGGCCTCGCGGACCTCCGCGAAGACCTTCTCCAGCTGGCCCTGGAAGTCCTGGAGCGACTGCTCCGCCTCTTCCAGGGTGATGTCGCCGCGACCGATGAGCGACTCGGTGTACAGCTTGCGCACCGAGCGCTTCTTGTCGATCAGGTTGTACATCTGCGGGTTGGTGAACGAGGGGTTGTCGCCCTCGTTGTGACCGCGGCGGCGGTAGCAGATGAGGTCGATCACGACGTCCTTGTTGAACGTCTGGCGGAACTCGAAGGCGAGCCGCGCGACGCGGACCACGGCCTCCGGGTCGTCGCCGTTCACGTGGAAGATCGGCGCCTCGATCATGCGGGCCACGTCGGTGGCGTACATGGAGGAGCGGGACGACTCGGGAGCCGCCGTGAAGCCGACCTGGTTGTTGATGACGATGTGGACCGTGCCGCCGGTGCGGTAGCCCCGCAGCTGCGACATGTTGAGGGTCTCGGCCACCACGCCCTGGCCCGCGAAGGCCGCGTCGCCGTGCAGGGCGACGGGCAGGACGGTGAAGTCCGTGCCGCCCTTGTTGATGACGTCCTGCTTGGCGCGGACGACACCCTCCAGGACCGGGTCGACCGCCTCCAGGTGGGAGGGGTTGGCGACCAGGGAGACCTTGATCTCCTCGCCGTCGAGACCGGTGAAGGTGCCCTCGGCGCCCAGGTGGTACTTGACGTCGCCGGAGCCGTGCATCGACTTCGGGTCGAGGTTGCCCTCGAACTCGCGGAAGATCTGCGCGTACGACTTGCCCACGATGTTCGCGAGGACGTTCAGGCGGCCGCGGTGGGCCATGCCGATGACGACCTCGTCCAGGCGGGACTCGGCGGCGGAGTCGATGACCGCGTCGAGCAGCGGGATGACGGACTCGCCGCCCTCCAGGGAGAAGCGCTTCTGGCCGACGTACTTCGTCTGCAGGAAGGTCTCGAAGGCCTCGGCCGCGTTCAGGCGGCGGAGGATGCGGAGCTGCTCCTCGCGCTCCACGCGCGCGTGGGGACGCTCGACGCGGTCCTGGATCCACTTGCGCTGCTTCGGGTCCTGGATGTGCATGAACTCGATGCCGGTGGTGCGGCAGTACGAGTCGCGCAGCACGCCGAGGATGTCGCGGAGCTTCATCATCGACTTGCCGGCGAAGCCGCCGACCGCGAACTCCCGCTCCAGGTCCCACAGGGTGAGGCCGTGCTCGGTGATGTCCAGGTCGGGGTGCTTGCGCTGCTTGTACTCCAGCGGGTCGGTGTCGGCCATGACGTGGCCGCGGACCCGGTAGGAGTGGATCAGCTCGAAGACGCGGGCGGCCTTGGTGACGTCGTCGTCGTGCGAGGCGTCGATGTCCTTGAGCCAGCGGACCGGCTCGTAGGGGATCCGCAGCGACTTGAAGATGTCGTCGTAGAAGCCCTGCTCGCCGAGGAGGAAGTTGGCGACGATGCGCAGGAACTCGCCGGAGGCGGCGCCCTGGATGACCCGGTGGTCGTAGGTCGACGTCAGGGTCATGACCTTGGAGATGCCGAGCTTGTTCAGGGTGTCCTGGGAGGTGCCCTGGAACTCCGCCGGGTAGTCCATCGAGCCGACGCCCATGATGACCGACTGTCCGGGCATCAGACGCGGGACGGAGTGGACGGTGCCGAGGCCGCCGGGGTTGGTCAGGGAGACCGTGACGCCGGTGAAGTCCTCCATCGTCAGCTTGCCCACGCGGGCGCGCTTGACGATGTCCTCGTACGCCTGCCAGAACTCGAAGAAGTTGAGCGTCTCGGCCTTCTTGATGCCCGCGACGACGAGCTGGCGGTCGCCGTTCGGCTTCACCAGGTCGATGGCGAGACCGAAGTTCACGTGCTCCGGCTTGACCAGGGTCGGCTTGCCGTCCTTCTCCGCGAAGGAGTAGTTCATCGACGGCATGGCCTTGATGGCCTGCACCATGGCGTAGCCGATGAGGTGGGTGAAGGAGATCTTCCCGCCCCGGGCGCGCTTCAGGTGGTTGTTGATGACGATCCGGTTGTCGAAGAGCAGCTTCACCGGGACGGCGCGGACGGACGTGGCCGTCGGCACCTCCAGCGAGGCGTTCATGTTCTTCGCGACGGCGGCGGCCGGGCCGCGGAGCGTGATCAGCTCGGGGCCGGCGGGCGCCTCGGCGGCCGGAGCGGCCTTGGCGGGCGCCGGGGTGGCGGCCGGGGCCGGCTTCACGGCGGCCGGAGCGGCCGCGGCGGGCTTCGCCGGGGCCGGGGCCGGAGCGGCGGCCGGAGCCGGGGCGGCGGCCGGGGCGGCCGGTGCGGGCACGGCGGCGGCCGGAGCGGCAGGCGCGGCCTGTGCGGGGCCCGCCTGCGGCGCCGAGGGCGCGGCCGTGGTGGTGGCGGCCGGGGCGGACGGGGTCTCCGCCGCACCCGGCTTGTAGTCGGCGAAGAAGTCCCACCAGGCACGATCGACCGAATTCGGGTCCTGGAGGTACTGCTGGTAGATCTCGTCGACGAGCCACTCATTGGCGCCGAAGGCGGCTGCGGGGCTCACGCCACGCCCGTCTTGGTCGGCCGGGGAGCTCGGGGTACTGGGGGACTGAGACGACACGGCGGCAACCGCCCTCTTCCGCTTCGCAAGGTGATGGACAGCGGAAATAAAGGCTACGCCTGTCCGGCCGGGACGTGCAGGCCAGGCACTCCAACGTCGCGCAAGTCACACTTGACGGCGTGTTTCGACGCCGTGAATGGCGGGAAACAAGCGTGGTTCCGCTTCTGTGAGGGTACGGAAAAGCCCGGGCCGCGGCCTCCTTCGGCCGCTCCCTGACCACGTCTGCACATGAACACGCAGAACGTTCGCTTCCGGTTCGAACCCTACGTCAATCGAGAAGGGGAAGGCTGCCTGGAAGAGTGACTCGGATCCGGCATCCACGTGAAGATTCGGCCACACCGATCCCGCCACCGTGAAGATCCACCGCCCAGCGCGCGATCGCCAGGCCGAGCCCGGTGCCGCCGTCGCTCTCCGGCCCCTGCCGGTCCGGAGCCGTACCCCGGTTGAACCGCTCGAAGACCTTGTACCGCTCCGACTCCGGGATGCCGGGACCCTCGTCCTCGACCACCAGCTCCAGCGACTCCGGGTACGGGCCGCGCCGGGCCCGCACCGTCACGCGCCCGTGCGGCGGCGAGTGCTTCACCGCGTTGTCGATCAGGTTCGCCATCACCTGGTGCAGCCGCTCCACGTCCGCGTACGCCGTCAGGTCGGACGGCGACACGTCCAGGTGCAGATGCACGTCCGTACGCCGGTGCAGGCCCGACGTCGACGGCAGCCCGCGCTGCGCGGCGGCCAGATTCGCCTCCCGCAGCACCCCGGACAGATAGGGCCACACCTCGAAACGACGCGCCCGCAGCTGTACGACACCGTTGTCGAGCCGTGACAGGTCGAGCAGCGTCTCCACCAGCCGGCCCAGCCGCTCCGTCTGCTTCAGCGCCGAGCGCATCGTCTCCGGATCGGCCTCCGAGACCCCGTCGACGACGTTCTCCAGGACGGCCCGCAGCGCCGCGATCGGCGTGCGCAGCTCGTGCGAGACGTTGGCGACCAGTTCCTTGCGGTGCCGGTCCACCGCCTCCAGGTCGTCCGCCATGCGATTGATCGTCGAGGCCAGGTCGCCCAGTTCGTCACGTCGGTCCGCGCCGCGCACCCGCCGCGAGAAGTCGCCGCGCGAGATCGACCCCGCCACCGTGTTCATCTCGTCCAGCGGCGCGGTCAGCGACTGCGCCACGAACTGGGTGATGAGCAGCGTCGCGATCATCGCGAAGATCGTGATGTACCGGAACTCGGTGGACGTGCGGATCGCCACCAGAGCCAGTCCCGAGGTCAGCAGCACCGCGCCGACGACCAGCGCCCCCAGTTTCGTCTTGATCGAGATCGCGATCCGGCGCCTGGACCCCCCCGGGCGCCGCGCCGGCCGGTTCACGACGCCGGGGTCTCCAGCGCGTATCCGACGCCGTGCACCGTACGGATCCGCTCGGCGCCGATCTTCCGGCGCAGCGCCTTGATGTGGCTGTCCACGGTCCGGGTGCCGGAGGCGTCCGCCCAGTCCCACACCTCGGCGAGCAGCTGCTCCCGGGAGAGCACCGCGCGCGGGGTGCCGGCCAGACAGACCAGCAGGTCGAACTCGGTCGGCGTCAGGTGCACGTCCTCGGTCCGGACCCGGACCCGGCGCTGCGCGTGGTCGATCTCCAGCTCGCCCAGGCGCAGGATCCCGCTGCGCGGGGTCACGGCGGCGAGCGCGGCCCGCTCCACCCGGCGCAGCAGCACGTGGACCCGGGCGGCCAGCTCGCGCATGGAGAAAGGCTTCGTCATGTAGTCGTCGGCGCCGACGCCGAGCCCGACCAGCATGTCGGTCTCGTCGTCCCGTGCGGTGAGCATCAGCACCGGCACCGGACGCTGGGCCTGCACGCGCCGGCAGACCTCCAGGCCGTCGAAGCCGGGCAGCATCACGTCGAGGACCATCAGGTCGGGCTGCCAGGCCTCGGCGGCCTCCACGGCCGCGGGGCCGTCGGTGGCCGTCTGCACCAGGAAGCCCTCCGCGCGCAGCCGGGCCGAGACCGCCTCCACGATCGTCGCGTCGTCCTCGACGACCAGGACGCGCCGCTGGGCCCCCGGAGTCGCCGCACCCTGGTGACCGGTGTGTGTCTGCTCCATTGCCCCGCCTCGCGTCGCCGATGTCGGTGCAGCAGCCTAGAGGTACCCGCGGCGTCCCGGCTACGCAGGCCTGATGCCGAGGTGGACCACGTCGGGGACGCCCCGGGCAACCGCGACCTCTTCGGTCCGTACCCCGCTGAATCCGGCATTCCGCAATGACTTTTCGAAATCGGCGGACGGCCGCGCCGACCACACGGCGAGCACGCCGCCGGGGTTCAGGCGGGCCGCGCAGGACGCCAAACCCCTTGTGCCGTAAAGGGATTCGTTGTCCTCGGTGACGGTCCAGTCCGGCCCGTTGTCGATGTCCAGGCAGAGCGCGTCGTAGGTGTCGGAGGAAGTATCCAGATAGGTCACGAGGTCCGTGTGCAGGATCACGGTCCGCTCGTCGGCGAGGGCGCGGCCGGACAGTGAGGCGAGCGGACCGCCCCGGTGCCAGTCGATGATCGCCTCCTCCCGCTCGACCACCGCGATCCGCCCCCAGCGCGGGTCGGCGGCGGCGTGCGCCAGCGAGAAGCCGACGCCGAGCCCGCCGATCAGCAGGGACGCGCCCACGCGCGCGTGCTCGGGCAGCGCCTCCCCGGCCGCGTCGACGAGCAGCCGCTCGGAGCGTCCGTCGGAGGTGTCCATCAGGAAGGTGCCGTTGGCGATGATCTCGAAGTCGGTACGGTCCCCGGTGTCGCGGCGCCGCAGGACGACTTCGCCGTACGGGCCTTCGCGGCGGTCGAGGGTGACGGGGCTGTTCATGGGCGCTCACTCCGTGTCTCGTCGTGTCGGTAGGGGGCGTCCCGGCCATCCTCGCGGAGCACGGAGGGCCGGGACAAACACGGAGGGCGGTTGCGCGGTGACGGAGCGGCACTGAACGGAGGCCGCGTGCGCGGCGCTTGAGGGGGCGGCGCGTGCATGCGTGGCGCGTGCGTGCGCGGCGCGTGAGGGGCGGTGCCGGCGGGCGGCCCCCGGGCGCTGCGGGCGCTGCGGGCTCTGCGGGTGCGGGCGCTACGGGCGCGGGGCCTCCCGCTCCACGTACCGCTGGACCGCCTTCAGCTCGCGCCTCGCGTCGACCGGGGTGCCGTAGGTGCGGTCCCAGGTGATCGGGGCGACGGTCACGTGGCCCTTGCCCAGCAGCCAGGTGGAGTCGGCGTCGGGGCGGTGCTCGGCGCACTCGCCCGTGCTCTCGGCCCCCTCGCACAGGCCGAGGGCGATGTCGAAGGTGTCTCCCGAACCGCGCTGTTCGTACGCGTGGTAGGCGACCGCGCCGTCGCCGACCCGGGTCCACACCGGGGCCTTCGTCGGCTGCCCGGCGCTGACGTCGGGGTAGTCGACCTTGAGGGCGAAGGCGGAGGTCAGCAGTCCCCGCTCCTTCAGGCCCGCGACGAACCGCGCGCCGAACTCGGCGTGCGCCCGGTAGTTCTCGCGCGGGAAGTGCATCTGGGTCTCGTCGCCGGACGAGGAGAACGCGATCGCCGGGACCTCCTGGTCGATCGCGGCCACCGCCGCGCCGACGGTGCCCGAGTCGTTGACGCTCGCGGCGACGTTCGGGCCCGAGTTGATGCCGGTGAGCACCAGGTCGGGGGCGCCCTTCCAGCCGGCCTTCGCCGCCAGTCCGCCGCGCAGGGCCAGCTTCACGGTGTCCGCCGGGGTCGCGCTGGGGGAGTCCGGCGCGCAGCCGCCCTCGCCGAGGCAGACGCCGAAGACGGCACCTCCGGACGGCGCCCCCGCGCAGTCGCCTTCGTAACCGGTGGGCAGCGCGGTACGGCGCTGGGCGGTGAGGGTCCCGCCGTTGGTCACCGCCGTGCCCTTGCCGGACTGCACCTGCCAGGGGGCCATCACCACGACGTCGGCCCCCGCCGCGCACATCGCGCGGCGGAGCTCGTACAGGCCGAGGCCGTCCGAGTTGCTCGCCTTCGCGGCCCGCATGGAGTCGTCGTTGGAGATGAGGATCCGCAGCCCGGCGAGCGGCCGGCGCGCGTCCCGCGCCGCCTCCGCAGCGGGCGTGGTCGCGTAGGCGGTGGCGCCCAGGCCGACGAGTACGGCTGCGGCTGTGGTCAGCGCGAGGGTACGGCGCATGGCGGTGCGTCCTTTCATGGGCATGACAGGTCGGAGCCTCTGGAGGGGGAGAGGGGGAGAGGGGGTGAGGGGGGAGGGGGTCCGGGGCCCGGCCCCCCACGGGCGGGCCCCGGATGGCGCGGGGTCGTCAGGGTCCCCGCGGTCTGTGGTCGGATCCGATATTCGGTATCCGATATATGGCATCTGATGCCTGATGCCTGGTGCGCGGAAAGTGGGATATCGGATCCGATCTGCTGGATCCGATCTGCCGCGTCCGATGGTGTGGATCCGATGCGGTGGATCCGATGTCTTGGATCCGATGTCTTGGATCTTGGATCCAGATCTTTTGGATCCGGGATCCCGGATCCAAAGTCCGGCCGCCGCGTCGGGGCGTCGGGGCGCCGGTGTACCACCCCCGGAGCCTGTGCGGAGGCCCGTGCGGGAGCGGCGCCGCCCTCGACGGGCACAGGCTAAGGGTGAAAACCGAGTGGGTACTAGGTTTGTCGTCTGTGAGCTGGATCACAGGGTGTGAGGGGGTGTTCCGGGGCGCGGCTAGGGTGTCGGCATGCCGGAGAAGAAGGTCAGCGCGAGCGGTGGAAGTGCAGGTCGCGGTAGTTACGCCGTCGGTGACGCACGTCGTCGGCTGATTCTGGACACCGCCGTCGACCACTTCGGGAAGTGGGGATTCCACGCCTCCTCCCTCGCCCGCATCGCCCATGACTGCGGCATCACGCAGGGCGGTTTGCTGCACCACTTCCGCAGCAAGGAGGACCTCCTCCTGTCGGTTCTGGCGCAGAGCGAGGAACACGACGTCGAGCGGCTCTTCTCCGCCGAGCTGGAGTCGTACGCGGCCTTCCTCGACGCCCTCGTCCGGCTGATCGAGGACAACGCCCGGCGTCCCGGCATCGTCCGCATGTTCAACGTCCTCGTCGGCGAGTCCGGGAGCGTCGGCCACCCCGCCCACGAGTACTTCAAGGACCGGTACGCGCGCGTGCTCGCGTACAGCGTCGAGCGCCTGGAGGAGGCCGTCCGGCGCGGCGAGCTCCGTCCGGACATCGACTGCACCGGCGTCGCCCGGGAGTACCTGGCCGTCATGGACGGCCTCCAGATCCAGTGGGCCCTCGCCCCCGACTCCTTCGACATGCCCGCCCGGGTGCGGGACTACCTCCGGCGCCAGTACGCGGCGATCCGCGCGACGGCGCGTTAGGGCCTGTCCGGCGGATCATGGCCGGGGCGCGACCGCCACGCCCCCTCCGCCGCGCGGCGGGTGCCGCGTGGTTCAGGGGGTGGTCGGCGGGCCGCCCTCGGGGAGGGCGTCGAAGACGCGCTGGAGGGCGGCGGGGCGCTCGTCGTCGCCCGCGACGACCGTCCGGTCGTGGTGGGTCACGGTGTACTGGAAGCCGTCGGCGACCGGCCGCCCGCTCGGTCGTTCGGGCACGCGCGCGTAGGCGGGGTCTTCGAGCGCGGCCCGCAGTGCGGCGAGCCCGTCGGCGTCCATCCGCCCGGTTCGCGGCTCCTTGTCACGGGACCGCAGGGTCCAGGACCCGTCCTCCCGCACCACGAGGCGGTTGTCCACGCCGGCGAAGCCGCCGCTCACCGCGACCTCGACCAGCACGGCCCCGGAACGCGGCTCCGTCGCCCCGGTCGGGGCGGTCGTGCTCGTGGCGCTGTTCCCGCCGTCCGGCGCCGGCGGTGCGTCCGCGTCCGCGCACCCTCCCACGCCGAGTACCAGTGCCGCCGCCACCGCCGGCACCGCGCCCCACACCCGTCGACGCCTCACCACATGCTCCATGCGCCCGAGCATGCCCGCCTCCGGCCCCCCGCGCAGCCGGAACGCGCCACGCGCCTTCGCCGCGAACTTCCGTGCCGCCCGATCCCGGTCCGACGGCACCGGCCGGGCCGGGAATGCGTCCACGTCCGTGGGCCGCGCCCGCCGCTCCGGGAGCGGGCCGATCCGATGATCGCTCACAGCGAACACACCCCGGGGAACATTCACGGGCTCACATGCATTGAGTCGGCATAACTCAACTTGACTGCCGAAGGGGAGATCATGGCTTCTGAGTCCAAGCCGTCCGTGCCGCTGACACTGCCTGTGCTGCCGCTCGACGACGAGGTCGTGCTGCCCGGGATGGTGGTTCCGCTCGACCTTTCCGACAACGACGTGCGGGCCGCGGTCGAGGCCGCGCAGGCCGCCGTCCGGGGCGGCGGCGGGAAGCCGCGGGTGCTGTTGGTGCCGCGGGTGGACGGGACGTACGCCGGGACCGGTGTGCTCGGGATCGTCGAGCAGGTCGGGCGGCTGTCCGACGGCGACCCGGGGGCGCTCATCCGCGGCATCGGACGGGTGCGGATCGGGGCCGGCACGACCGGGCCCGGCGGGGCGCTGTGGGTCGAGGGGGCCGTCGTCGAGGAGACCGTGCCCGACCCGCTGCCCGGCGCTGTGACCGAGCTGGTCACGGAGTACAAGGCGCTCGCCACCAGCTGGCTCAAGAAGCGCGGCGCCTGGCAGGTCGTGGACCGGGTCCAGCAGATCGATGGCGTCGGCGCCCTCGCCGACAACTCCGGGTACTCGCCCTTCCTCACCGTCGAGCAGAAGGTGGCGCTCCTGGAGACCACCGACCCCGTCGCCCGCCTCAAGCTCGCCACCGCCCAGCTCCGCGAGCACCTCGCCGAGCAGGACGTCGCCGAGACCATCGCCAAGGACGTCCAGGAGGGCGTCGACAAGCAGCAGCGCGAGTTCCTGCTCCGCCGCCAGCTCGAAGCCGTCCGCAAGGAGCTGCGCGAGCTCAACGGCGAGAAGGACGGCGAGGAGTCCGACGACTACCGCGCCCGCGTGGAGGCCGCCGACCTGCCCGAGTCCGTCCGCGAGGCCGCCCTCAAGGAGGTCGACAAGCTGGAGCGGTCCAGCGACCAGTCGCCCGAGGGATCCTGGATCCGGACCTGGCTCGACACCGTCCTCGAACTGCCGTGGAACGAACGGACCGAGGACCGTTACGACGTCCAGGGCGCCAAGGCCGTCCTGGACGCCGAGCACGCCGGCCTGGAGGACGTGAAGGAGCGGATCACCGAGTACCTGGCCGTGCGCAAGCGGCGCGCCGAGCGCGGGCTCGGCGTCGTCGGAGGCCGCCGCGGCGGCGCCGTGCTCGCCCTCGTCGGGCCGCCCGGCGTCGGCAAGACCAGCCTCGGCGAGTCCGTCGCCCACGCCATGGGGCGGAAGTTCGTGCGCGTCGCCCTCGGCGGCGTACGCGACGAGGCCGAGATCCGCGGCCACCGGCGCACCTACGTCGGGGCCCTGCCCGGCCGGATCGTCCGGGCGGTCAAGGAGGCCGGGTCCATGAACCCCGTCGTCCTCCTCGACGAGATCGACAAGGTCGGCTCCGACTTCCGCGGCGACCCCGCCGCGGCCCTCCTCGAAGTCCTCGACCCGGCGCAGAACCACACCTTCCGCGACCACTACCTGGAGGTCGAACTCGACCTCAGCGACGTGGTCTTCCTCGCCACCGCCAATGTGCTCGAAGCCATCCCCGAGGCCCTGCTCGACCGCATGGAGCTGGTCCGCCTCGACGGCTACACCGAGGACGAGAAGGTCGTCATCGCCCGCGACCACCTGCTGCCCCGGCAGCTGGAGCGGGCCGGTCTGGAGACCGGCGAGGTGACCATCGACGAGGCGGCGCTGCGCAAGCTGGCCGGCGAGTACACCCGCGAGGCCGGCGTCCGCACCCTGGAGCGGGCCGTCGCCCGGCTGCTCCGCAAGGTGACGGCGCAGCACGAACTCGGCGACCGCGAGCTGCCGTTCATGGTCACGCCCGAGGACCTGCGGGACCTCATCGGACGCCCGCACCACGTGCCCGAGTCCGCCCAGGACCCGGCCGAGCGGCGGACGGCCGTCCCCGGCGTGGCCACCGGACTCGCGGTGACCGGCGCGGGCGGCGACGTCCTCTTCGTGGAGGCGTCCCTCGCCGACCCGGAGACCGGCGGCGCCGGGCTGACCCTCACCGGCCAGCTGGGCGACGTGATGAAGGAGTCCGCGCAGATCGCGCTCTCCTTCCTCCGCTCGCACGGCGCGGAGCTGGAGCTGCCCGTCACCGGCCTCAAGGACCGGGGCGTGCACATCCACTTCCCGGCGGGCGCGGTCCCGAAGGACGGCCCGAGCGCGGGCATCACGATGACGACCGCGCTGGCCTCGCTGCTCAGCGGCCGGCTCGTCCGCACCGACGTGGCCATGACCGGCGAGGTCTCCCTCACCGGCCGGGTGCTGCCCATCGGCGGCCTGAAGCAGAAGCTGCTCGCCGCGCACCGGGCCGGCATCACCACCGTGGTCATCCCCAAGCGGAACGAGGCCGACCTGGACGACGTCCCGGCCGAGGTCCTGGAGAAGCTGGAGGTCCACCCGGTGACCGACGTCCGCCAGGTCCTGGAGATCGCCCTGGCCCCGGCGGAGGTCCCCGTCACGGTGGCCGCCTGACCCCCAGGCGCCGACGAGGCCCCCGGCACCAGGCGCCGACGAGGCCCCCGGCACCGACGAGGCCCCCGGTACGCGCGCGTACCGGGGGCCTCGGGGCGTTCACATCGGGTCCGTACGAGGCCCGTTCACGCCGGGTTCGTACGCCGTACGGCCTCGACGATCACCGAGGCCAGGGACGGGTCGCCGACGTGGGCCGCGGCGCGCTGGACGTCCGCGCCGGTGCCACGGGAGAGCACCCGGGCCACGCCCTGCTCGGCGCGCTCCAGGTCGCCCGCCTCCTCCAGGGCGGGGCGCACGTGGTCGAGCAGGGCGAAGAGCACCTCGCCGGCCGGGGCGGGCCGCCAGGTCAGCGGATGGAGCAGCTCGCCGCCGAGCCCGTACCGGCTGGCCCGCCAGGCGGCGAGCCGCAGCACGACCGTCGACACGGGGTCGGGGACCCGGCCCCGGTGCCACGCGCGGGCCGCGGTCTCCACCAGCGCGCGGCTCAGGACGGCCAGCAGGACCGTGTCCTCCAGGTCCAGGCAGACGTCGCCGACGCGGATCTCCACGGTCGGGTAGCGGCGGGAGAGCCGGGCGTCGAAGTAGACCATGTGGTCGTCGATCAGCACGTCGCTGGCGAGCATCTCGCGCGTGGTCCGCTCGTACGTCTCCACGTCCCCGTACAGCTCGCTGGGGCCGGACATCGGCCAGCGCTGCCACAGCTGGTGGCGCCAGCTGGCGTAGCCGGTGTCGACGCCCTGGAAGTAGGGGGAGTTGGCGCTGAGCGCGAGGAGCGGGGCGAGCCAGGGGCGGATCCGGTCCAGGACGCCCACGCCCTCCTCGGCCGAGGCGAGGTGGACGTGGACGTGGCAGGCGCAGGCGTACTCCTCGTCGACGAGGTGGGCGTACCGGTCGTGGATCCGCCGGTAGCGGTCGTCCGGGGTGAGCAGGGGGCCGAAGTCCATGGGCGGGGTCGCGAGGGCCGCGACCGCCACCCCGGCCTCCTCGGCGGCGGCGGCCGCCGCGAGCCTGGCCCGGCGCAGCTGGTCGGCGAGCTGGGGCGTGGTGGTGCAGGGGAGGGTGCCGATCTCCAGCTGTTCGGCGTACAACTCGGGCTTCGCCGGTTCCGGCGCTTCGGCGTGACGCGGCCCGGCGTCGGCGTGCCAGGCGGCGATCTCGGTGACGGTGCCGGAGAGGGGCTGGGGGAGTCCGGTGTCGGGATCGACCAGGAGGAGCTCCTCCTCCACCCCGAACGTGCGCAGCCCTTCCCCGCGGTGGTAGACCCACCGCTGCTGGTTCCGCATGGAGCGCTCTCCTTCACGGGCGGACGGTGGTGCGCTGACGGCCGTTCGAACAGAGCTTTCACCAAGGCTGTCCACGAACGTCCCGTCTTCCACCCGTCCCGGCGCAGATGGCGCGAAATCGCCCCCCGGAGCGGACTCCGGGGGGCGAAGGGGCGGGAGGGGAGGGCGGGCTTCCCTCGGGGGCCGCCGGAGGGGCGGAGCGGACCCCCGTCCCTCCCTCGCCTCCCGCCGGGACCTCCGGCTCCTAGGAACCGGAGGGGGCGGAGGAGCCGCGGCGGCGGCCCAGGAGGAGGCTGCCCGCGCCGAAGACGGCGAGCGCGCCCGCGCCGGCGAGGGCCATCGGCAGCGGGGAGGCGGGGGCGGCGGAGGCCTCGGCGGAGAGCGCCGGGGGCAGCTCGTCGCCGCCGTGGCCCGCGTGGCTGACCGTGGACAGCTCCGCGCCGGCGGCCAGTTCGGCCTCGGTGGGCGCCTCGGCCTGGGCGGCGGTGGCCGCGGCGGCGGTGCCGAAGGTGACGTCCGAGCAGCTGTAGAACGCCTCGGGGCTGTCGTTGCGCTGCCACACCATGTAGACGACGTGACGGCCGGTGCGCGCGGGGAGGTTGCCGGTGAAGGCGTAGTAGCCGTCGGTGGCGGTGCGGGTGGTGTTGTACACGGCCGCCGGGGTGGCGTCGAGGTCCGACCACTTCAGCGGCTGCGTCGGGTCGAAGCCGGCCTTGGTGATGTACATCGTCATCGTGCCGGAGTGGGCGGCGGTGGCGCGGATCCGGAAGTCGTAGGGGCCGGACTTCACGGGGGTGGCGGCCCAGTCGGTGCGCGCCCAGTCGAGGGCGCGGTACTTCTCGCGGTTCGCCGAGCAGAGCTTGCCGTCCGGGATGACGGCCTTGTGGTTGCCGTCGGCGTTGGCGATGTTGACCTCGTTCCAGTCGTAGAGCGGCTGGGTGCCGGAGTCGGAGACGAGGTCCTTGCAGACCTGCGAGTCGGGGCTCTCGGGGCCCTCGGCGAAACAGGCGGCGATCCGGCTCACGGGGTTGAAGACGGCTCCGTGGGCCGCCGCGGTGGTGGGGGTGAGGCCGACGAGGGCGGCGGCGGCGGACAGGGCGGCGACGCCGGCGGCGGTACGGCGGGAGGACGGCATGCGGGGGCTCTCTCTCGTGCGTGGGGGAGTACGGAACGAGCAACGCGCGCGGGGCGCAGGGAAGTTGAATCCCGTGCGACCGGGTAGAGACTCGCATTGGTCCATACCAATCGGCAAGAGGGTGTGCCGAAAAAGCGCCCCACTATGGGGAACGGCGGTCCCGGGGCGCCGCCGCACCCCTGGAACCGCCGTTCTCCGCGCGGACGTCAGCCGTTGGCGAGCGCCTGGACGCGGGAGAGGTCGCCGTTGAAGTGGTTGTGGTCGCCGACCGTCGGGCCGGACGAGGTGTACTGCCACATCGTGTAGTACGGCCAGCCGGCCGGGAGTTCGCCGACCTCGGAGGCGTACCGCGCGATCCACAGCGGGTTGGTCGAGGCGAAGCCGGAGTAGTTGCCGGTGCACTGCTTCCACCAGCTGGTCGCCGTGTAGATGACGGCGTCGCGGCCGGTGCGGGCCTTGTACCGGTTGAGGAAGTCGCGGATCCAGGTGACCATCCCGGACTGGGTCTTGCCGTAGCAGGTGGCGCCGTACGGGTTCCACTCGATGTCGAGCACACCGGGCAGGGTCTTGCCGTCCTTGGACCAGCCGCCGCCGTTGTTGACGAAGTAGTCGGCCTGGGCGGTGCCGGTCGTCGTGTCCGGGGTGGCGAAGTGGTACGTGCCGCGGATCATGCCGACGTTGTACGAGCCGTTGTACTGCTGCGTGAAGTAGGTGTTCTTGTAGTAGGTGCCCTCCGTCGCCTTGACGTAGGCCCACTTGACGCCGCTGTTCCAGAGGGTCGACCAGGCGACGTTGCCCTGGTGGCTGGAGACGTCGACGCCCTCCGTCCAGGTGGCGAGGGCGGAGACGCCGCCGGAGGGGGCCGCGCCGCGGCCGTCGTGCTTGAGGACGCCCATGCCCATGTGGGCGGTGCCGCGCGCGGGGGTGGTGGCGCGGGCGCCGGGGTCGGCGGCGCCCGCCGGACCGGCGAGGGGCAGGACGAGGGCGGTGGCCGCGAGGCCGGCGAGCAGGGAGAGGGGGACGGATCTGCGCACACGCATGGCGTGACTCCCGAGGGATCGAGGGATGTGGTGTGGACATGTCAGTCACGTGCTCGACGGCGACTCTACGCACGTAGACAGGGGCGGTGGAAGAGGGCCCGGGTTCCGCCGTTGGTCTACTCCTGCGAAATACTGAAGGAGCTGCGGCGATGCCCGCGGCGGCGGGAAACTTTCAGCCGACGAAACACGCGTGGGAGGTGCGGGGTGCGCGCAGGCGGCACGACCGGCGAGGACGGCACCCCGCCGGGCCCGGACGCCGGCGGGACCCGCCCCGGCCCCGGAGGGACCCCCGGGGCCGGGACGGCTTCCGCCTCGGGGCGCGGCGGGGCGTCCGCGCCCCGCTCCGGTGAGGTCACCGGGCGGATCCCGGCGGGCGGGCCGGCAAGCGGACCGGCGGGCGGACCGGCGGGCGCGGCGCCGAGAGGGCCGGCCGAGCGGGAGTTCCTCGCCCTGGAGCGGGAGCTCGCGGTCTTCCTGCGGCGGGCCCGGGCCCAGTCGGGGGAGATGGCGCGGGAAGTGCACCCGGAGCTGGAGTCCTCCGCGTACGGCCTGTTCGTACGGCTCGACGACGCCGGGCCGCAGCGGGCCACCGAGCTCTCCGCCTACTTCGGCGTCGGCAAGGCCACCATGAGCCGCCAGCTGCGCGCCCTCGAACAGCTCGGCCTGGTCGCCCGCGACCCCGACCCCGCCGACGGGCGCGCCTCCCTGGTGCGGCTCACCGACGAGGGCCGCGACCGCTTCCGGCACGTCCGGGACGCCCGCCGCGAGCGGTACGTCCGCAAGCTCGCCGACTGGGACCGCGCCGAGGTCGCCGAACTGGCCCGGCTACTGAACCACTTCAACCAGCGCTCCGAGGGCTGACCCGCCCGTCCGCCCGCCCGTCCGCCCCTCTGGCCCTCCGCCCGTCCGCCCGTCCGGCGGGGCTAGAGCTCCACGTACACGGCCGTCGCGTCGTCGTGGCGCTTGCCGCGCCGCCCGCCGGTGTCCGCCGCCTCCAGGGCCCGGACCCGCTGGAGCAGCCCCGCCGGGCCCTCCTTCGCGAGGACGCCCGCGCACTCCGCCCAGTCGCCCGCGCCGAACCGCTCCACCCAGCGGCTCGCCCCGTCCGTGAGCGCCGCGAGCGCCCGCACCTCCGTCAGCGGGGTCGTGCCGGTCACCGCCCGCGCCGCCACCGACGGGTCCGCCGCCGCCGTGAAGAAGCCGCCCTCGCGGTTGCGCAGCCGGTCCGCCGCCTCGTGCGAGCGCAGGGCCTCCCGAGGGATCCGGTCCAGCCGGTCGTCCCGCACCGCCCGGACCGCTCCGTCCGGCGCCCGGAGCAGCAGCACGGAGTCGGAGAGGACCAGGTGCTCGACCGCGGCCGTGTCCCACCGCGCGAGCACCACGGTTGCCTGAGGCGTACGTACGTGAGAAAGGTCACAGGTGTCCGCGTGGAGCTCCGCGGTGCGCCGGATTGCCAGCGCCAGGATCTCGGACAGCGTCAGATCGGCGCGGGAAGCGGACAGTTCGGTCAAAGCCCCGCCGAGTCGCGCGGTGAACCACGGCACCGTGTGCACACAGCCGGCCTCGCCCGCGGGGGGTGTGACGCCGTCCAGGAGGACGAGCGTCCCACCACCGCCCGAGGCGGGGAGAGCTGCGGCGGCCCAGTCCTCGTTGGGTCGTTCGGGACTGCCGGGAAGGGTGGCGACCTCGCTGCGCATGATGTCCAGTGTGCCCGGCTCGCGCGATGTCTTCACAACACCTGCAAAGGGCCGAAAATGGCCTGTACCAACCGGCCATGGGTGCCGGAGAGGGCGGAACCGAGAGCTCCGGCGAGCTGCGGGCGGGCATCCTGCCAAAGCCCGCCCCGAAGATCCAGCCGGGGGCCGTCACGGCCCGCCGTCGGCGCCCGCCGGAAGTTGTTCGCCAACTCGGGAGTGTTGTTCACTCGTTCGGGTGGCGGAGCGGCCGATGCCCGTCCCCTGCCGAGAAGCGCTGGAATGGTCGGAAGCCGTACCAGGGGTGGGGGCGGAACCTCGTGACCGGCCGTCACCTCTGCTGTGTGGGCGGACGAGTCAAGAATGCGAGCACCGGTGCAGAAGAAGCGGCCTCGGAGCATGAACGGCGCGCGGAGCCAGACCCCCGGTGAGCCGCCGAACCCCGGCACCCCGCCGACCACTCCCGGCGCCACGCCGAGCACCTCCGGCACCCCGGCGACCGTCCCCGGCACCACGCCGAGCGCGGGAAGCACACCCTCCGCAGGCGCCTCCGCCTCCTCCGGTGCGCCCGTTTCCTCCGGCGCCTCCGCGCAGACCCCCGGGGGCCGTTCCAAGCGCGTCCGCACCCGCCTCGTCGCCGGTGTCGCCCTCGTCGGCGTCATCGTCCTCGGCGCCGGCGCCCCCGCCGTCCTCACCGCCTACGACGAGCTCGACGAGTCCCGGCGCCTGGTCACCCTCGCCGAGCTCGACCGGCAGGCCGTCACCCTCGCCCACTCCCTCGCCGACGAGCGCGACGAGGTCGTCGCCTTCGTCGCCGCCGGGCGCGAGGAGCAGACCGGCCCCAAGAAGAACCGGCGGGTCCTCACCCCCGCCAAGTCGGCCCGCGTCGACCGGCAGATCGACGAGATCCGCCCCGCCGCCTCCGACGCGCTGCGCCGCGAGCTCGCCGGCCTCGCCTCCGTCCGCCGCGCCTCCGTCACCGGCAAGGGCACGGCCCTGGAGGCCCACAAGGCGTACAGCGACGTCATCGCCTCCCTCCAGGCGCTCGCCGACGAGCTCGCCGAGCGCACCCCGCCGCGCGCCACCGACCCCGGCGTCACCGGCACCACCCGGGCCCCCGCCGACCTCGGCCGCGCCGTCGAACAGGCCTCCTCCGCCCGGGGCCTGCTGCTCGCCGCGCTCGTCACCCCGCAGCCCGAGTCCAGCGGCGAGCTCCGCTACGACGCCACCACCGGCACCTACGTCGCCGACGAGCCCGAGGGCAAGGAGGAGGCCGAGCGCGCCCGCGACCTGCTCAGCGCCGCCGCCCAGCAGGCCCGGGTCCGCGAGCTCGCCGCCCTCGGCGACTTCGACCGCTCCGCCGGTCCCGGCGCCCGCGACTCGCTCGCCGCGACCGTCACCGGGCCCGAGGTCAAGACCGCCGAGCTGGCCCTCGGCCGGCTCACCGACCAGCCCGCCCTCACCGAGGCCGAGACCCGCACCTCCCCGTCCGCCCTGGACGCCGCGCTCTCCGCCCGGATCGAGCAGATGCGCGGCGTCGAGTCCTCCCTCGCCGCCAAGCGGGTCGAGCGGCTCACCGCCCTGCGCGACGACGACGTCACCGCCCTCGAACTGCGCCTCGCGCTCCTCGGCGGCTGCCTGCTGCTGGCCGTCGGCGTCTCCACCTACGTCGCCCGCACCCTCACCCGGCCGCTCTCCGTGCTCCGCCGCGGCGCCGCCCGGCTCGCCGCCGCGCCCGAGCCGGCCACCGAGGAAGCCGTCCGCTTCACCGGCCGCAACGACGAGTTCGCGCAGGTCGTCCGCTCCCTCAACACCCTCCACGGGCAGCTCGCCGCCCTCTCCGCGCACACCGGCCGGCTCACCGGAGAGCGTGCCGGACTGGTCGCCGCCCAGGAGGCCGCCGAGGCCGGACTCGCCGCCCAGCGCGCCGAGCTCCAGGGCCGGATCGCCCTCCTCACCGCCGACCTCGAACGGCTCCGGGACACCGTCCACCACACCTTCGTCAACCTCTCGCTGCGCAGCCTCGGCCTCGTCGACCGCCAGCTCGCCGTCATCGAGAAGCTGGAGGAGCGCGAGCAGGACCCGGACCGCCTCGCCACCCTCTTCAAGCTCGACCACATGGCGACCGTCATGCGCCGCCACAGCGAGAACCTGCTGGTCCTCGCCGGTCACGAGCACGTCCACGGCCACGCCGGCCCGGTCCCGCTCGTCGACGTGCTGCGCGCCGCCGTCAGCGAGATCGAGCGGTACGAGCGGGTCACCATCCAGTCGCTGCCGCCGCACGCCCAGCTCGCCGGCTTCGCCGCCGACGACCTCAGCCACCTCGTCGCCGAACTCCTGGAGAACGCCACCTCGTTCTCCCCGCCGGACGCCGAGGTCCAGCTCTCCGGCTGGCTCCTGGAGACCGGCGAGGTCATGCTCTCCGTCCAGGACTCCGGCATAGGGATCCCCGAGCACCGGCGCGCCGACCTCAACGCCCGGCTCGCCGCCGCCGACCCCGAGGCCTTCGAGGGCGAGGGCCTCGGCATGCGGGTCGTCTCCCTGCTCGCCGCCCGCCACGGCGTCGGCGTCGAGCTGCGCGATCAGAAGCCGGGCGGCACGGCCGCCGTCGTGGTGCTGCCGCTGCCGCTGCTGCCGACCGCGCCGCCGGCCGCCGTCGCCGAGCCGGTACGGATCGCCGGCACCGGCCCCGTACCGGTCCTCCACCTCCCCGGCTCCGAGGCCGAGGCCAACTCCAACGCCCTTCCGTCCCGCACCCGCGACCCGCTCGTGGAAGCGGCGGAACGCGCCTTCCGCGAGGCGCACCCCGAAGCAGCGGCGACGGAGCCCGAGCCCGAGCCGGCGTACGAGGCCGAGCCCGAGTCGGCGTACGCGCCCGAGCCCGAGCCGGCGTACGCGCCCGAGCCCGAGCCCGCGGCGTACGCGCCCGAGGCGGTGTACGCGCCCGAGCCGGAGCCGTATCGGCCCGAGGCGGCGCCCGCCCCCGAGCCGTACGAGCCCGTCGAGTCCGTCGCCGAGACCACCCTCCAGGTGCGGCTCCCCGACCCGCCGCCCGAGCCGGACGGCCACGAGCGGGCCGCCGAGCCGCCGGTCGCGGCCGTGCCGGAGCAGGCGGGACCGGCGGACGAGGCACAGGTGCCGGGGCCGCGCCCCGCGCAGTGGGAGCGGGTGACCGAGAAGGGCCTGCCCAAGCGGACCCCCCAGGTCGTCCGGACGCCCTCCGCGCCCTCCGCGCCCCGCCAGGGCTCGGTCGACGCCGAGGCGCTCCGCCGCAGGCTCGGCGGCTTCCACCAGGGCGCCGTGGCCGGACGCCGGGACGTCGAGGCGGAGATAGCCGCCGGGAGCACCACGCGCACAGAGGAGATGACGGGGGACACAGTCGAGGAGGCACGCAGTTGACCGCCACGGGAACGAGCACCACGAGCACGACCGCGCCGACCGGCGCCTACGGACTGAGCACGGAGGCCCGCAACCTGCAATGGCTGCTGGGCAATCTCGTGGAGGAGGTGCCGGGCGTCCGCTCGGTCGCCGTCGTCTCCTCCGACGGGCTCCTGCTGCTCTCCTCCGACCCCGAGGAGCGCCCCGGCGCCGCCGGTGACGGGCACGCCCGCGCCCGGGGCCCGCGCGGCTCCAGCGCCGACCTGGCCACCATCGTCTCCGGCATCGGCAGCCTCACCGTCGGCGCCGCGCGCCTGATGGAGGGCGGCGGGGTGAAGCAGACCATGGTCGCCATGGAGGAGGGCAGCGTCTTCGTCATGTCGATCAGCGACGGCTCGCTGCTCGGCGTGCACGCCGAGCCCGACTGCGACATGAGCGTCGTCGCGTACCACATGGCGCTCTTCGTGGGCCGGGCCGGACACGTCCTCACCCCCGAGGTCCGCAGCGAACTCCGCAAGACGATGGAGAGCCACCGGTGACCTCGCTGACTGCTGCGGGCCACCGGCTGCCGGTACGCGGCGAAGGACGGCGCCCCGCGCGCGTGCGCCCGTACTCGCTGACCGGCGGCCGCACCCGCTTCGGACACGTGCTGCTCGTCGAGACCTTCGTGGCCGCCCTGGAGGCGCCGCTCGCCCGCAAGGTCCTCACCGACGGCGGCCCCGGCGCGCGCGGGCTCATGCCCGAGATGCGCGCCATCGTCGAGATATGCCGCCGGATGCGGACGGTGGCGGAGATCTCGGCCCTCCTCAAGATGCCGTTGGGTGTCGTCCGGGTGCTGCTCAGCGACCTGGCCGACCAGGGAAAGATCCGCGTGTACGGGACCGGTCACGACACCGGCCAGCCCGACCGCGCGCTCCTCGAAAGGGTGCTGAGTGGACTCCGCCGTCTCTGACGCCACCGCCGTCGACACCGCCGTCGACACCCCCGCCGCCGCTCCGGCGGAGACCGTGCCCGCCACGATCCCCGCCCAGCCCGGGCCCGCCGGGGAGTCCGATCCGGCCCGGGAGTCCGATCCGGCCGGCGCCGTCGATCCGGCCGGGAGGCCCGCATCCGTCGGGGAGCCCGATCCCGAGGACGGCGCGCAGGACTGGCAGCTCGACCACTCCCGCGCCCCGATCGCCACGAAGATCGTCGTCGCCGGCGGCTTCGGCGTCGGCAAGACCACCTTCGTCCGCGCGGTCTCGGAGATCACCCCGCTCCAGACCGAGGCGCTGATGACCCGGGCGAGCGAGGAGACCGACGACCTCACCGCCACGCCGGACAAGATCACCACCACCGTGGCGATGGACTTCGGCCGCATCACCCTCGACAACGACCTGGTGCTGTACGTCTTCGGCACGCCGGGACAGCAGCGCTTCTGGTTCATGTGGGACGACCTGGTGCGCGGCGCGATCGGCGCGATCGTGCTCGCCGACACCCGTCGGCTCACCGACTGCTTCCCCGCGCTCGACTACTTCGAGAGCTGCGGCCTGCCGTACGTCGTCGCCGTCAACCACTTCGAGGGCACCGAGCGGTTCGAGCCGGAGGACGTCAGGGAGGCCCTGACGATCACCGCCGACGTCCCCGTGGTGATCATGGACGCGCGCAAGCGCTACAGCGTCGTCGAGACGCTCCTCGCCATGGTCGAGCACGCGCTCTCCGCCACGCCCGAGTAGCCGCCCCCTCCCCCCCCGTACTCGCGTCATCGCGTTCTCGCCAGGAGCACCACCCATGCGGAAGATACTCATAGTCGGCGCCGGACAGTCCGGTCTCCAGCTCGCCCTCGGCCTGCAGTCCCAGGGGTACGAGGTCACCCTGATGTCGAACCGGACGGCGGACGAGATCCGCTCCGGCCGCGTCATGTCCACGCAGTGCATGTTCGACACCGCGCTCCAGCACGAGCGCGACCTCGGCCTGAACTTCTGGGAGTCCCAGGCCCCGCGGATCCAGGGCCTCGGCGTCTCCGTCGCCGGCCCGGAGTCGGCCCGGGTCGTCGACTGGGTCGGGAAGCTCGACGGCTACGCCCAGTCCGTCGACCAGCGCGTGAAGATGGCCGGCTGGATGGAGACCTTCGCCCAGCGCGGCGGACAGCTCGTCATCCACGGCGTGGCCGTCGGCGACCTCGACTTCTTCGCCCGCCGCTACGACCTGGTGCTCGTCGCCGCCGGCAAGGGCGAGCTGGTCTCCATGTTCGGCCGGGACGCCGAGCGCTCCGCGCACACCGAGCCGCAGCGCGCCCTCGCCGTCGCGTACGTCAACGGCCTCGGCCCGCGCCCCGAGCACCCCGACTTCGACGCGGTCCGCTGCAACCTCGTGCCCGGGGTCGGCGAGCTGTTCGTGATGCCGACGCTCACCACCGGCGGCCGCGCCGACATCCTCTTCTGGGAGGGCGTCCCCGGCGGTCCCGTCGACGCCTTCCGGGGCGTCAAGGACCCCTCCGAGCACCTGGCGCTCACGCTGGAGCTGATGGAGAAGTACACCCCCTGGGAGTACGCGCGCGCCACCAAGGTCGAACTCACCGACGCCTGCGGCACCCTGGCGGGCCGTTACGCCCCCACCGTCCGCAACCCCGTCGGCCACCTGCCGGGCGGCGGCCTGGTCCTCGGCGTCGCGGACGTCGTCGTCGCCAACGACCCGATCACCGGGCAGGGCTCCAACTCCGCCGCCAAGTGCGCCGCGGCGTACCTCGACGCCATCGTCGAGCACGGCGACCGGCCCTTCGACGAGGCGTGGATGCGCTCCGCCTTCGACCGCTACTGGCGGACCGCCGAGCCCGTCACCAAGTGGACCAACGCGATGCTGGCGCCGCCGCCGGAGCACGTCCTGAACCTGATCGGCGCGGCCGGCGAGCTCCAGCCGATCGCCGACCGCTTCGCCAACGGCTTCGACGACCCGGCCGACTTCGAGAACTTCTTCTTCGAGCCGGAGAAGGCCTCCGCCTATCTGGCCTCGCTGACCCCCGGCGCCTGATCCGGGGACACCCCCTCGCCGTCGTACCCCTCGTCCGACCCCTCCCGAGCACCGTCCGGGAGGACGGGCGGGGTGTACGACTCCAGGGGCGCCCCGCCCGGGTCCGGCCGTACGGCCCCGAGCAGCGGGTTCGCGGCGACGGGGGAGACCTTCACCCGGGCGCCCGGGCGCGGGGCCTGCACGACCAGGCCCTCGCCCAGGTAGAGGGCCACGTGGGTGGCGCCGGGGAAGTACACCACCAGGTCCCCGGGCCGCAGGTCGTCCAGGCCCACCCGGGGCAGCCGCGCCCACTGCTCCTGGCTGGTGCGCGGGATCTCCCGGCCGGCCGCCGCCCAGGCCCGCTGGGTGAGTCCCGAGCAGTCGTACGTCTCCGGCCCCTCGGCGCCCCATTCGTACGGCTTCCCGAGCTGCCCGACCGCGAAGCGCAGCGCGTCGGCGCCCGCCCGGGTCGGCGTGCGGGCGGGGCCGAGGACCCCGGAGTCGAGGAGTTCGCGCTGGGCGCCGGCCGTCTGCTCGCGCTCCAGCTCGGTGAGGCGCGCGAGCTGCTCGGGGGTGAGCGCGGCGAGCAGCGCCTCGACCTCCGCGAGCTTCTTCCGCACCTCGTCGCGGCGGGTCCGCTGGCGTGCGGCGAGGGTCCGCTGCCGGTCGAGCGCGGTCCTGGAGGCGCCGGCCAGGCCGGCGGCCCGGCGCTCGGCGGCGCGCAGCCGGGGGAGGGCGGCGGCCCGGTCGCGGGCGGTCCGGTCGAGGAGGTGCCGGGCGTCGAGCGCCGACTGGGGGTCGGGGGCGAAGAGCAGCCGCAGTGGGGAGGCGTACGAGGTCCGCCCCTGGTACTGCTCGCGGGCGAGCCGTCCCGCCTCGGCCCGCCCGCGCGCGAGGGCGGTGCGGGCGGACTCCAGGTCCGCGGCGAGCCGGCGGGTGTCGGCCTGCTGCACCTTCAGCGCCTCCTCGGCGGCGTTGAACCGTTCCGTGGCCTCCTCCGCCTCCCGGTAGAGGGTGCGCAGCCGGGTGAGCAGCGTGGCCACGGAGCCCCCGCCGGCGGGCGGCAGGGCCGCGGCGTCGTCGACCGCCGTCCCCTCGGCCTCGGCCGCTTGGGCTTCCGCCACCTGGGCTTCGGCCGCCTGCGCCTCGGCGTCCGCCACGCTGTCCGGGTCGACCGGTCCGACGGGTTCCGCACCGGGGTCCGCGAGGGCGAGGGGCGCGAGGGTCGCGGGGGGTTCGGGCAACGGTGGTGCCGGTGCGGCCACCGCCGGGCCGGTCAGGGCCGTCAGGGCGGCCAGGGCTCCCGTACAGACCGTGCGCAGCAGCCTTCGCGACACGTCACCACCACCTCCAGAGCGGGCTCCGGAGGCATCATGGCGCGTCAATTCATCCGATTACCGTACGGTTCGGGGCGCGGCGCCCGGCATCACCCGTTCGGCTTCGACCACGGCCACTTCAGCTCGCGCCGCTCGCGGCCCTCGGGGGCGTACTCGTAGACCCAGCCGCGCTGGAGCCCGAGCCGCCGGGTGTGGCCGGCGGGCTCGCGGCGGTACGTGTAGAGCATGGGCGGCCGGCCGTCGTGGGCCGGGACCGGCACCTCGTACCACTTCGGCGGGTGTCCGGTCGCGCCGAGCAGGATGGGCAGCACCCGCCCGTCGAGGGGGCCGCCGCGGAAGGGGGTGTTCTCGCTTCTCACCCCACCAGTCTCCCCCGGCCGCGCCCGTCGCGGGAGGTCACAGCAGGTGCGCGGCCTCGCCGGCGAGCGGCGCGAGCCGCCGGGCCAGGTCGGCGACGGGCCCGTCGGCCCGCTCCTGGGCGAGCAGCCGCCGGACGACCCCGGTGGTCTCCGGGTCGCGCGCGGAGCCCGCCGCCAGGACGGCGACCAGGTGGTCGACCAGCCAGTCGCGCAGCTCGGCGGCGGACGGCCGCTTGCCGTCGTCGAGCCAGATGAGCGAGGCCGCCTCGACCGCGGCGATCCAGGTGCGGACCAGCATCGCGAGCCGCGGGCCCGGCCGCTCGGCGCCCAGGTGCAGGAAGATCTGGCCGGCGGCGGCCCGCCGCACCTCGTCCACGATCGAGGTGGTGTTGGAGGTCTCGACGACGCTGCCGCCGCGCAGCAGCGCGCTGAAGCCGGCGTCGTGGCCGTCCACGAAGGCGAGGTAGCGGTCGAGGACCCGGCCGAGCCGTTCGGTGGGCGGCCCGTCCTCGGGCTCGGCGAAACAGCGGTTCAGGGCGTCGGCGGAGGAGCGCAGCGCGGCCTCGTACAGCTGCTGCTTGCCGCCGGGGAAGTAGCGGTAGACCAGGGGCCGCGAGACCCCGGCCGCCTCGGCGACGTCGTCGAGCGACACGTCCTCGGGCGCCCGGTGCGCGAAGAGCCCCAGCGCGGCCTCCAGGAGCTGGCCGCGCCGCTCCTCGACACTGAGCCGGCGGTACGCGGGAGAGGCGCTCGTCATGGCGGCAGCGTAACCCCGCCGCCTCCCCCTCCGGATCCCCATCCGCCCACCCCTCACCGGACCCGGGGCCCGGTCCCTCACCCGACCCGGGGCCCGGTCCCGCACCGGACCTGGGCGTCCGGGCTCGCGCCGGATCGAAGTCCGGGGCGCCGGCCGGCGCCCGCCCCGGAAGGTGGCGGCGGGGGGTTCAGGCCAGGAGGCCGGAGGAGCGCCAGAGGCGGCGGCCGGGGCCGCGGAGGACGCCGATGTCGTCGAGGAAGTCCGTCAGGCGCTTGGCGCCGGACTGCATGACCTCGCGGCGGTGGCCGCTCGCGCGGACCTCGGCGACCGCCTGCCGGCGGTCCAGGCCCACCGCGTCGTACACGGCGGGGTTGACGAAGCAGGTGGAGAAGACGCGGGCGGCCTCGCCGCAGCTCAGCCGGGTGAACTCCCGCTCCCAGCGCGGCGCCGTCACCATCTGGCGGCGCAGCTCCTCGCGGGCGTACCGGACGTGCCGGGCCTCCTCCACCACGTGGATCCGGGTCACCCCGCGTACCAGCGGCTGGACCCGCTCGTCCGGGAAGGTCAGCCGCTGCATCCAGTCCAGGATCTCCTCGCCGAGGAGGGTCGCGGCGAAGGAGCCGGGGGTGGTGGAGACGGTCTTCAGGACGCGGCCGAGGTTGTGGTAGACCCGCGGCACCGGGTACTCGCCGGTCCCGCTCTTCCGGATCAGCCGGGCGAACATCATCGAGTGCCGGCACTCGTCCGCGATCTCGGTGAGTGCGTAGCCCACGTGACTGCCGGTCAGCGGCTTGTCGTAGACGTGCCGGACGAGCAGCTGCATCAGGATGATCTCGAACCAGATGCCGAGCGAGGCGAGCGACGCGGCCTCGTGGCGGGAGAGGTCGATCCGCTGCTCCTCGGACATCCGGCGCCACAGCGGGGTGCCGTAGAGGGAGACCAGCTCCGGCGGCCAGTACCACGTGGCGGCCTCGAAGGGCGCGTCCCAGTCGAGCTCGGTGTCGGGGTCGTACGAGTGCTTGCGGGAGGCCTCCAGGAGCCTTTCGGCGAGCCGCTCGCGGTCGCGCAGCGGCCCGAGCGCGTCCCGCAGCCGGGTGAAGTCGGGCTCGGTGTAGGGGCTCATGGCGGGGGCACCTCGCTGGCATCGAACTCGGGGTTACCGTCGGTCACTTGCTATCAGACTGCCCGTCAGCAAGCCCGTCAATCCCTCGTGCGCGACTTGTTGACGCTTCGTACAGCAACGTGTGAGCCTGCTGGAGGCGGCAGGACGCCGGTGGCCGAAGGAGTGGTCGATGTCGACGCACGAGCTCTACGTGAACCCCCCGTCCGGACCCGGCCGGCAGATCCCGGCGACCGGCGACGCCCGCTTCTCCTGGGAGTACGACATGGCCGGCGCCGGCCGTGAGCGGCTCCTCGCCCTCTACCAGAAGGGCAAGGACAAGCAGTGGGACGGCGCCCGCCGCATCGACTGGGAGCTGGAGGTCGACCCGTACGACCCGCTCGGCACGCCCGACGAGGCGCTCGCCCTGTACGGCACCCGGCACTGGGCGAAGCTCACCGAGAAGGACAAGGCCGACCTGCGCCGCCACTACGCGGCGTGGAACTTCAGCCAGTTCCTCCACGGCGAGCAGGGCGCCATGGTCTGCGCCGCGCGGATCGTCGAGTCCGCGCCCGACCTCGACGCGAAGTTCTACTCCGCGACCCAGACGATGGACGAGGCCCGGCACGCCGAGATCTACGGCCGCTTCCTCCACGACAAGGTCGGGATGTTGTATCCGATCAACGACGACCTCCAGACGCTCCTCGACGACACCCTGCGCGACTCCCGCTGGGACATGCCCTACCTCGGGATGCAGGTGCTCATCGAGGGCCTCGCCCTCGCGGCCTTCGGCATGATCCGCGACACCACCGACAAGCCGCTGCCCAAGCAGATCCTGGCGTACGTCATGCAGGACGAGGCCCGGCACGTGGCCTTCGGGCGGATGGCCCTGCGCGACCACTACAAGCAGCTCACCGACGCGGAGCTGCGCGAGCGCGAGGAGTTCGTCATCGAGGGCTGCTACCTCATGCGCGACCGGCTGCGCGGGGTCGAGGTCCTGGAGAACTTCGGCATCCCGCGCAAGGAGGCGGAGGAGTTCAGCGAGCGGAACGACTTCCTGCACCTCTTCCGGAAGCTCCTCTTCAGCCGGATCGTCCCCTGCGTCAAGGACATCGGCCTCTGGGGCGAACGCCTCCAGAAGGCCTACCTCGACATGGGCGTCTTCGACCTCGGCGACTCCAACCTCGACCTCCTCATGACCCAGGACGAGGAGATCGCCGAACGCCTCGACGCCGAGCGCTTCGCCACGGAGGAGCGCGCCCGGGTCGCCGAGGTCGCGGAGGCGATCGCGGAGGGCGCGAAGGAGTGACCGCCGACGCCCGACGGGGCGCCGAGGTCCCGGGTCAGCCCGTCCCGCGGGTCCGGGTGCCGCCGCCAGGCGCCCCTCGGGGCGTGGGCGGACCGGCGGCCGGGGCCTCGCCCGGGCGGGCGGCCGGCGCGCCCCGGGTCCGCGTCGGCGCCCCGGGCGCGCCGCGCGGGCCGGCCGGCGGCGTCGCCCCGGAGGGACGCGCGCCGGGCGCCCCGGGCGTGCCGCGTGCCTCCGCCTCCAGGCGGATGGCCTCCCGCATGACGTCGCGGGCGATCGGGGCCGCGCTGCCGCCGCCGCTGATGTCGGTGCGGGCGGCCTCCGCGTCCTCGACGACGACCGCCACCGCGACCGCGGGCCGGCCCGAGTCCTCGGCCTGGGCCCAGGCGATGAACCAGGCGTACGGGGTCCCCGTGTTGCCGAAGCCGTGCTGCGCCGTCCCGGTCTTGCCGCCGACCCGCGCCCCGGGGATGGCCGCGTTCGTGCCCGTGCCCTCCTCCACCGCCTTCACCATCAGCCGCTGGAGCTGGAGCGCGGTCGAGGGGCTCATCGCCTGCCGGTAGGGGCGGCGCGGGGTGCGGTCCACGGTCGTCCCGCCGGAGGTGGTCGTCCGGTCGACGAGGTACGGCCGGGCGATCTCCCCGGTGTTGGCGACGGCCGCCGCCACCATCGCCATCTGGAGCGGCGTCGCCGTCGTGTCGAACTGCCCGATCGACGACAGCGCCAGCTGGTCCGGGCTCATCTCCCGGTCGAAGTTGGACTTCGCCACCCACGACGGCACCCGCAGCGTGGTGTCGTCGAAGCCGAACCGTTCCGCCGTGTCGACCATGCCCTCCAGGCCGACGTCCACGCCGAGCCCGGCCATCACCGTGTTGCAGGACCACTGGAGGGCGTACGCGAGCGAGGCGTCCTCGCAGCCCCGGGCCTCGTTCGGCAGCACCTGCCGGGTGCCGGGCAGCACGAAGGGGTCGGGGGTGTCCGTCGGCGCGTCCACGTCCCGGACGACCCCGGCGTCCAGCGCCGCCGCCGCGGTCACGATCTTGAAGGTGGAGCCGGGCGGATAGGTCTGCCGCAGCGCCCGGTTGAGCATCGGCTGGTTGGGCGAGGTGGTCAGCCGGGCCCAGGCGTCCTTGACGTCCGCCCCGGTGCCGGAGAGGACGCCGGGCTCGTACGAGGGGGAGGAGACGAGCGCCAGGATGCGGCCGCTCGACGGTTCGAGCGCGACGACCGCGCCCCGCTTCCCGTCCAGCCCCCGGTAGGCCGCCTCCTGCATCGACGCCCGGATGGTGGTCACCACGTCGCCGCCGGGGGAGCGGCCCCGGGTGAACTCGTTCCACAGCGGCAGCGGCGCCAGCATCGGGTCGGTGCCGGCGAGCAGCGCGTCCTCGGCGTGTTCGAGCATCGTGGTGCCGTACGTCTGGGAGGCGTAGCCGGTCACCGGCGCGTACAAGGGGCCCCGGCGGTAGGTCCGTTCCCAGCGCAGCTGCTGCCCGCTGTCCCGGGAGCCGGTCACCGGTTTCCCGTCGACGACGATCTCGCCGCGCGGCTCGGCCCAGCGGGCGATCGCGTTCCGCCGGTTGGCCGGATTCGCGTCCAGCTCCCCGGCCTCGACGAGCATCACCCGGACCGCGTTGACCAGCAGCGCGACGAGCAGCAGGAGGCAGAGCGCGGCGGCCCGCCGGATGTACCGGATCACCGGCCCGCCTCCCGCACCGGCCCGCGGCCCGCCTCCACCCGCGCCAGTTCCCCGGTGTCCGCGCTCTCCGGCTGCGGCGCCCGCGCCGAGTCGCTGACGCGCACGAGGAGCGCGACGATCACCCAGTTGGTCACCACCGACGAACCGCCCTGCGCGAGGAACGGCATCGCCATGCCCGTCAGCGGGATCAGCCCCATCACGCCGCCCGCGATCACGAAGACCTGGAGCGCCACGATCGAGGCGAGCCCGACCGCGAGCAGCCGCCCGAAGGGGTCCCGCAGCGAGAGCCCGGCACGGTAGCCGCGCGCCACGAAGAGCGCGTACAGCAGGAAGAGCGCGGCGAGTCCGACGAAGCCGAGCTCCTCGCCGGCCGTCGCCAGGATGAAGTCCGACTTGGTGGCGAAGCCGATGAGCACCGAGTGCCCGAGGCCGAGCCCGGTGCCGAGCATCCCGCCGGCGGCGAAGGCGAAGAGCGACTGGGCGAGCTGCCCGGGCCCGTCGCCGGCCCGGATGGAGGCGTACGGATCCAGCCAGTCCTGCACCCGGCTGTGCACATGCGGCTCGACGGAGCCGATGAGGAAGGCCCCGGCGGCGGCGAGCAGCAGCCCGATGGCGATCCAGCCGGTGCGGCCGGTCGCCACGTACAGCATGATCACGAAGAGGCCGAAGAAGAGCAGCGAGGTGCCGAGGTCCCGCTCCAGGACGAGGACGCCGACGCTCAGCAGCCAGATCGCCACGATCGGCCCGAGCACCCGCCAGGTCGGGAACTGGAACCTCCAGATCCGGCGCCCGGCGTAGGCGAGCGCGCTGAGGTTGGCGGAGAGGTACGCGGCGAAGAAGACCGCGAGGAGGATCTTCGCGAACTCGCCCGGCTGGAAGGAGAGCCCGCCGATCCGGATCCAGATCCTGGCCCCGTTCACCGCCGGGAAGAAGATCGGCAGGATCATCAGCGCCAGCGCCGTGGCCACGCAGACGTACGCGTACCCCTGGAGCGCGCGGTGGTCGCGCAGCAGCAGCACGACCACGATGAAGAGCGCGACCCCGAGCGTCGACCACACCAGCTGCGTGGTCGCCGCCTGGTCGCGGGGCGTCTCCAGGTCGAGCCGGTAGATCAGCACCAGGCCGAGCCCGTTGAGCAGCACGGCGATCGGCAGCAGGAGGGGGTCCGCGTACGGCGCCCGGAACCGTACGGCGAGGTGCGCGAGGAGCGCGAGCAGGCCGAGCCCCGCGCCGTACCGGGCGGCGTCCGGCGGCACGGCCCCGTCGTGGGCGAAGCCCACCTCGGCGTAGCCGCAGACGGAGATCAGGACGGCGCCCAGGAGCAGGACCAGCTCCACGCCGCGCCGTTTCGGGTCCCGGACACCGGGCGGCGACACGGCCGGGGAGGCGTCCGGGATCCGAGGTGCGGTCATGCTCGGCAACGTAGCAAGCCATATGCCGTATGTCCCTTTTGTGTGACGGTGTGCCGTGACGGCCGTTCATCCCTCGGGGCCGTCGTCGGTGAACCGCACGTACTCCGGCAGCCGGATCCGCGCCTCCGCCCCGCCGCCCTCCGGCGCGCTGCCGAACTCCAGCTCCGCCCCGATCACCTCGGCCTGCCCGACCGCGATCGTCAGGCCCAGACCGTGCCCCTTGCCGCCGCTCTCGGTGCGGAAGCGCTGCGGGCCGGAGCCGAGGAGGTACTCCGGATAGCCCGGCCCGTGGTCCCGCACCGTCACCGTCGCCCCGTCCACGGTCACCACCACCGGCGGCCGGCCGTGCAGGTGGGCGTTGGCGACCAGATTGCCCAGGACCCGTTCGAGGCGCCGCCGGTCCGTCTCCACCGCCGCGTCCCGCACGATCCGCACCTCGGTCTCCGCGCCCGAGGCGCGCACCACCCGCTCGACCAGCGGCCCGAGCCCGTGCACGGCCAGGTCGACCGTCTCGTTGCGGGCGTCGAGCCGGGAGATCTCCAGGAGGTCCTCGGTCAGCCCGCGCATCGCCCGCACCCGGTCCCGTACGAGCTCCGCGGGCCGCCCCTCCGGCAGCAGCTCGGCGGCGGCCGACAGGCCCGTCAGCGGAGTGCGCAGCTCATGGGCCACGTCCGCGGTGAACCGCTGCTCGCTCTGGAGCTTGCCCTGCAGCGAGGAGGCCATCGTGTCGAGGGCGCCGGAGACCGTCGCCACCTCGTCCTGCGGGCGCCGGGGGTCCTTCGTCCGGGGGTCGTCCACGCGCGCGTCCAGGTCGCCGGCGGTGATCCGGCGGGCCACCTGCGCGGTGGCGTGGAGCCGCCGGGTGACCCGGGTGACGGCGGCGACGCCGACGGCCAGGGTCGCCGCGATGGCCAGCACGGAGGAGCCGACGATCGACCGGTCGAGCGCGTCGATCGTCCCCGCGCCCACGCTGTGGTCGACGCGGACGGCGAGGGCGTGCCCGTCCGCCGGGCCCGCCGCCCACATCGTCGGCCGGCCCTCGTGGTCGGCGATCATCGTGCCGCGCTCGCCCCGCGCGGTCAGCCGCCGCAACGGCTCCGGCAGCCCCGCCGGGTCGAGCCCGGCGAACGGCGGCAGCGGCTCGCCCGCCTCGTACGACCGGGTGACCTCCACCAGCCGCGACAGCGCCTTCTCCCGCGCGTCCCGCACGGTCTGCCCGGTCACGGAGACGTGCACCAGCGTGCCGAGCAGGGCGGCGAGCGCGCAGCACATCACCGCGATGAAGACCGCGGCCTTCCAGGTGAGCGTCGCGGTCCAGGCGGGCGCGCGGGGCCGGCGCGCACGTCGCGGCGTCACGAGGCCGGCTCCGGGGAGGCCGTACGGGGGGAGGCGGGGGCCGTGCGGGGCGAGCCCGGCGAGACGGCGCGGGGCGTGCCCGGGGTGGCGCGGGGCGAGCGGGTGGCGCTCCCCCGTACGGGCACGATCTCGTCCCGGGCCGGCAGCATGCTGTGCTGCCGCTCGTCCCACGACCAGGCGGTGCGGTACTCGTACCCGGGAATCCCCGCGGAGGCGGCCCGCACGATCAGGTCGTGCCCGGCCAGCTCCACGCTGACCACCTGGTCGACGGTGGACATGATCAGGGTGAGGCCGCCGTCCTCGGCGAGGTACACCCGCACGGCGACCTGCTGTTCCGGCATCCGGATCCCGACGATCAGCTCGTCCCGGCCGTTCCCCGTGAGGTCCCGGTAGTACGGCGAGAGCACCGGGCACTTCGCCGGCGCGGTGTCGCAGGCGAGCACCGCCCGCGAGGTCTCCGCGTACAGCCCGTCCGCCCCGGTGTACGTGTCGGGGTGGGCCGCCACCTCGGCGCGCACCACCGCGACCGGATCCACGGTCCGCACGTCGGCGCCCCGCACGGTGATTCCCGGGACCCGCTCGGTGTCGGTCTCGCCGTAGTCGACCGGGGGGTCCGAGGCCGGCGGCAGCTCGGGCCAGAGCCGTACGGGCCCCACCGCCGCCTCCGTCGGCCCGTCGCTCACCAGCCCGCCCTGCCCGCCGCACCCGGCGAGCACCGGGAGGGCGCCCAGCACGAGGACGGCGGCGAGCCGGACGGTACGGGGTCTCACGCTGCTCCTCGAATGACGACCGTTATTGCACAGAACGATAAGGGGTGTCCTTTATCGGTCGATTGTCGTCACCGGTGCGGGAGGGAACTAGTTCCCCCGGAGGCCCCGCAGCTCCATCCGGGCCAGGGCCGCCCGGCAGAGGGTCAGCAGCTTCTCGTCCTGGTGGACGTCATGGCTGCCGGAGGCGCCCTCGCGGGCGTTGTGCCGGCGGCGGCGGGTCAGCTCGGTGAGGATCGGCAGCTGCGCCGCCGACGCGGCCGGGCCCATCTCGGCGAGGCACTCGACGATCTCCACGCGCGCGTGCCGGTTCTCCTCCCAGGCCGCGAGCAGCACCGGAAGCGTCCGCTCCGTCTCCCCGGACACCCGCCACAGCGCCGCCGCGCACCGCACCCGCTCCCACAGGTCACGGGACGTCAGCCCCGGGCGCAGCGCCCGCGCCGCCCCGGCCGCCGCCGGGCCGATCGCGCCCAGCGCCTGCGCCGCCGCGCACCGGTCCGCCCCCGAGGAGCCGGGCCGCAGCCACCGCACCAGGACCGGCACCACCGCGTCCGCGTCGCCCTCGACCGTCCACAGGGCGCGCGCCGCCGCCGTCGAGACCGCCGCCGTGCCGGAGCCGAGCAGCTCCCGCAGCTCCGGCACCGCCTCCCGGGCCGCGGGCCCGAACGCGCCGAGGGTCCGCGCCACCGCCTCCCGCACGCACTCCCGCCGGTACTCCGGCGCCCCGCGCAGCACCCGCAGCACCTCCGGCAGCGCCTGGCCGCCGCGCACCGCCGCCAGCGCGTACAGCAGCGGGCCCGCCCGGTCGTACAGGTCCTCGTCCAGCTCCACCGCCGCAAGGCGCCGCCGCAGCAGCGGCGCGAGGCCCGCCGCGGCCGGTCCGAGCCCGTCCACCGCGTACAGCAGCTCGCGCCGCACCTCGCCGGGCCCTTCGAGCGCCCGCGCGAGCAGCGGCACCGCCCGGCTGTCGCCGGACCGCGCGAGGGCGAGCAGCGCGCCGTCCCGCCCGGTCCGGCCCGTCAGCCGCCCGAGCCCGCCGGCGGTCGTCGCCGACGCCCCGGCGGCCCGTGCCGTGAGGACCGCGGCGAGCGCGTCGGCGGCCGGGGCGCCCAGCTCGAAGAGGCGCTCCAGGAAGGAGGTGGCGGCGTCCCGGAGCCGCGCGTCCGGATCGGCGAGCTGCGCGCCGACGAGCGCCACGACCTCCTCGTACCGCCCCCGCCAGAGCCGTATCAGCCCCCCGCACAGCCAGATCGCGTCCGACCGCTGGCCCGGGTCGGGGCTGCGCAGCTGCGCCAGGATCAGCGCGATCCGGTCGTCCACCCGGTCGTCGAGCGCCCCATGCAGGGTGCGCAGCAGCTCCTCCGTCCACGGCGTCCGCCGGCCCGCCACGTGGTCCTCCAGGAGCTCGCGCACCTGCCCGACCAGCGTCACCGGCACCCGCGCGGGCCCCGAATCACAGCCCCCGTCCTCCGGCTCCGGGCGCGGCGCCGTCCGGATCTCCTCCAGGAGCTCGGTCACCCACCGCACGATGTCCTGCGGGATCCGCCCCGGCGCGCAGCGCGCGAGCTGCGCGAGGGCCGCGAGCCGCAGCCCCGGGTCCTGCGCCGCCCGCGCCAGCCACGCCAGCCAGTCGACGGTCTCCGCGCGCAGCGAGGCGTGCCGCAGCGCGATCCGCCCCACCGCCGCGACCAGCGCGAGCCGTACCTCCGTGTCCGGCTCCACCGTGAGCCGCTCCCGCAGCAGGGTCAGGACGAGCGCCGGGTCCGGGTGCAGCGACGCCAGCGCCACCGGCGCGGCCAGCCGCGCCTCGGGGTCGGGGCCGTCGAGCAGCCCGAGGAAGACGTCGGCGCCGGCGGCGACCGCGGCGGCCGCCATCGCGAAGTTCGCCGCGGGGACGAACTCGGCGTCGTCCGGCCCCGGTCCGGCGGGTTCGTCCAGGTCGTCGTCCTCGTCGTCCAGCTCGATACCGCCGATGCTGGTGAGCAGTTCGACGATGGCGCCGCGGTCCTGCACGGCGGGGTCGGCGACGAGTTCCAGGAGGAAGGGGATGCAGGCGAGGGTGGAGTCGTAGACGTCGCCCTGGTGGTGGACCGCGCCGTACATGCCGTCGAGGGCCGCCTCGCGCTCCGCGGGGTCGGGCGAGGCGAGACCGCGCAACAGCTCCGGCACGTCGTCCGCCGGGCCGTAGGCGTGCCCCAACGACGCCCAGTCGACCTCCTCGATCCCCGTCAGCATGGCCAGGCCGCCTTCCCCGTGAGCGCTTACCAGGCAGCAAGTGTGCACCAACGGACCGACATCGACGCCGAACAGGCGTCACGCACCGTGCCGAGGGCTGACGTTGCGCTCGGTTTGCGCCATGTACGGGCCGTGGTCCGGCCGTTGCGGACGGTACACGCGCGTGCGCGGGGCGACGGGCGGTACACGCGCGTGAGACGAGGAGACGAGGGGTACGCGCGCGCGTGTGGGCGGGGCTGCGAGGGGGTACGCGCGCGTGCGTGTGAGCGCGGTGGCGAGGGGGTGCACGCGCGCGCGTGGGGCGACGGGCGGCACGCGCGCGTGAGGCGGGGCGACGGGAAGTGCGCGCGCGTGAGGCCGAAAGACGAGGGGTACGCGCGCGTGGGCGGCGGGCGTGGGCGGGCGGGCGTGGGCGGGGTGCGTGGGCGGGGCGACACCGCAGAGGGTCCCCGGCCTCGCTCCCGTTCGCCGCGATCCCCCCCGATCCCCCCCGATCCCCCCCGATCCCCCCCGATCCCCCCCCGCCCCCCCCGATCCCCGATCCCCTCGGGTCACACCCCCTCCCCCCGGAGCCGTACGAACGCCGGCGCCCCGTGCCGCCCCGCGACCTGCCGCAGCTCCACCGCCGCGGGCCGCGCGATGCGCAGCACCGGCCCGTGTTCGGGATCGGTCGCCGCGGTCACGCCGCCACCCCGCGCGGCGACCGCGGCGGCGACCTCCCGGGCCTGTGCCGGGGTGAGCCGGGGCGTGGTCGTCAGGGTGCGCCCGTCCGCGAGCCGCACGAGCAGCGCCCGGGGCCGGTCGGCCGGCCCGACGAGCCCGATCAGCTCCGCGTCCACGGTCTCCGCGTGCCGGACCTTCCGCCAGGACCAGGTGGAGCCGGGGCGGTACGCGGAGTCCAGGCGCTTCGCGACGATCCCCTCCACGCCCGCGTGCCGCAGGTCCCGGAACCAGCCGCGCGCGGTCTCCTCGTCCTCGGTGGCCAGCACCCGCTGGAGCGGCGGGCCCGCCTCGCTCAGCGCCGTACCGAGCAGCTCCCAGCGGTCGCGCAGCGGCAGCGCGCGGACGTCCCGGCCGGGCACGGCGAGCAGGTCGAAGGCGATGTACGAGACCGGGATCCCGCCCCGTACCCGGTCGGCGTGCGAGCGCAGCAGGTCGGTGAAGCTGATCCGCCCCTCGCGGTACGCGCAGAGCTCGCCGTCCAGCACGATCCCGGGCGGCAGCCGCCCGGCCAGCGCCGCCGCGATGTCCGGGAAGTCGGCGGAGAGGTCGCGCCGGGACCGCGACTGGAGCACCACCCGCCCGCCCTCCAGGACGAACGCGAGCGCCCGGAACCCGTCGAGCTTGAGGGAGTACTGGAGCTCCCGGGGCGGCGGCGCCTGCGGGGGAAGCGCGTCGGCGGACCGCGGCCGCATGACGTCCACGGGCGGCGGGAGCACGACCCCGCCCCCGGCCGCCGCCCCGCCCCCGCGCCCCGCGTCCCCCTTCCCGCCCGCGCCGTTCACGGCACGCCGCCGGCCCGGCCAGGGTCGAAGAGGGGGTCGAGCAGCTCCCCGTACCGCTCCAGACGTGGCGCGATGTCGCCCATCACAAAGGCGAGGTCGTCGGGGGCGGCGCAGGCCTCGACCTCCTCCCAGGTGACGGGCGCGGAGACGGTGGGCCGCGCGCGGGCGCGGAGGGTGTAGGGGGTGGCGGTGGTCTTGGCGGCGGCGTTCTGGCTGTGGTCGACGAAGACCTTCCCGGCGCGCAGTGCCTTCGCCATCCGGTGCGTCACGAGCCGTGGAAGCTCCGCCTCCGCCTCGACGGCGAGCCGCTTGGCGTAGGCGGAGACCGACTCGGACGGCGTCGGCACCACCGGGACGAGCAGATGGAGCCCCTTCGCCCCGGAGGTCTTGGCGAAGGCCTCCAGGCCGTCCGCGGCGAGCCGCTCCCGCAGGTGGAGCGCGACCCGGCAGCAGTCGACGACCGTCGCGGGCGCCCCCGGGTCGAGGTCGAGCACGAGCCGGTCGGCGACGGCGGGGGAGGAGACCGTCCACTGCGGGGTGTGGAACTCCGGGACCAGGTTGGACGCCCACACCAGCGACGGCAGGTCCTGGATCATCACCTGCCGGGCCCGCGGGTCCTCGGTGCGCGGCACGGGGGTGGTGGCCACCCAGGCGGGCGTACCGGGCGGCGGATTCTTGGTGAAGAAGAGCTGGCCCCCGGGCCCGTCCGGATAGCGCAGGAAGGAGACGGGCCGGTCGCGCAGGTGCGGCAGTATCGCCGCCTCGACGGTGGCGTAGTAGTGCAGCAGCTCGCCCTTGGTGGTGCCGGTGGCCGGGTGGATGACCTTGCCGAGGTTACTGAGCGTGATGCGCCGCCCCGCCACCTCTGTGATGGGCGTCATACGATGAGACTCCCACGTTTCCCGCCATACCGGCACGAAGGGAATGAACCGTGCGATCGATCTGGAACGGCGCCATATCCTTCGGTCTGGTCAGCATCCCGATCAAGCTCGTGAACGCCACCGAGAGCCGTTCCGTCTCCTTCCGCCAGATCCACGCCGAGGACGGCGGCCGGATCCGCTACCGGAAGGTCTGCGAGCTGGACGGCGAGGAGGTCGCGCAGTCCGAGATCGGGAAGGCGTACGAGGACGCCGACGGGACCATGATCCCGATCACCGACGAGGACCTGGCCGCGCTGCCGCTGCCCACGGCCAAGACGATCGAGATCGTCGCCTTCGTCCCGGCGGGCGAGATCGACCCGCTCCAGATGGACGCCGCGTACTACCTCTCCGCCAACGGCGTGCCGGCCGCCAAGCCGTACACCCTCCTGCGCGAGGCGCTGAAGCGCAGCGAGAAGGTGGCGGTGGCGAAGTTCGCCCTCCGGGGCCGCGAACGCCTGGGCATGCTCCGGGTGGTGGACGACGTGATCGCCATGCACGGCCTGCTCTGGCCCGACGAGATCCGCGCCCCCGAAGGCGTCGCCCCCGAGACGCCGGTGACGGTCCGTGAGGCCGAACTCGACCTGGCGGACGCCTTGATGGCCACGCTCGGCGAGGTCGACATCGGCACCCTCCACGACGACTACCGCGAGGCGGTCGAGGAGATGATCGCCGCGAAGGCGGCCGGCGGCGAGGGCGTGGCGCCCCCGGAGCCGGGCGAGGAGGGTGAGGGCGGTCAGGTGATCGACCTGATGGCGGCGCTGGAGAAGAGCGTCCGCGAGGCGAAGGAGGCCCGGGGCGAGCCGGCGGAGGTCACGGACATCAAGAGCCGCCCGGCGAAGAAGACCACGACCAAGACGACGACCAAGGCGACGGCGGCCAAGAAGACGACGGCGAAGAAGGCGACGGCGAAGAAGACGCCGGCCAAGAAGACGACGGCCAAGAAGGCGGCCGGGAAAGCCCCGGCCAAGAAGGCCGCACCGAAGAAGAAGACGGCCTGACGCGGTCTCACCGAACGAGCTTCACCAAGCAAGCTTCACCGAACGAGCCTCACCGAACGGGCCCCCTCCCTCCGAGGGGGCCCGTTCCGCATGCCGCATAGCGGACACCTCTCGCCGTCCTTCGGACAACAGATGGTCAAATTCTTGTTGCATACCTGTCAAAAACCCGTTCCGGCTGGCACGCTCCCCTCCGCGTCACCCCCCACATGACCCCCACGCGTTTCAGCGAAGGAGCCCGCGTGATCCGCCAGCAGTCCTCGCACCGCCGGACCGTCGTCCGCACCGCCGCCCTCGTCGCCACGGCCGCCATGGTCGTCGTCGGAGTCCAGACCGGCACCGCCGGAGCCACGGTCGTCAACGAGACCGGCACCGAGGCCGCGGCCACCGCCGTCGTCCTCAGCGCCCCGCAGCGCGCGGCCGCGATCCGGCAGGCACAGGCCTCGGCCACCGAGACGGCGAAGGCCATCGGCCTCTCCGTCCGGGAGGAACTGGTCGCCCGCGACGTCGTCAAGGACGCGGACGGCACCGTCCACACCCGCTACGAGCGGACCTACGACGGCCTCCCGGTCCTCGGCGGCGACCTCGTCGTCCACCACAAGAAGAACGGCACCCGCACCACCACCAAGGCGACGAACGCCCGCATCGCCGTCGCGACGACGGCCACGGCCGAGGCCACGAGCGCGGCCAAGGCCCGCGAAGGCGCCCGCAAGGTGATCTGGGCGGCCGGCGGCAAGCCGGTCCTCGCCTGGGAGGCCGTGGAGAAGGGCCTCCAGCACGACGGCACGCCGAGCGAGCGCCACGTCGTCACGGACGCCGTCACCGGCAAGGAGCTCCACTCCTACGAGGCGATCGAGACGGGCGTCGGCAACACCCAGTACAGCGGCCAGGTCACCCTCGGCACGGCCCCCGGCTTCACCCTCACGGACACCGCCCGCGGCGGCCACAAGACGTACGACCTCAAGGGCGCCACCAGCGGCACCGGCACCCTCTTCACCAACTCCACCGACACCTGGGGCAACGGCCTCGCGAGCAACCGCGAGACAGCCGCCGCCGACGCCCACTACGGCGCGGCCGTCACCTGGGACTTCTACAAGAACGAGCTCGGCCGCAACGGCATCCGCGGCGACGGCGTCGCCGCCTACTCCCGCGTCCACTACGGCAACGCGTACGTCAACGCCTTCTGGTCCGACTCCTGCTTCTGCATGACGTACGGCGACGGCGCCGGCAACGCCAAGCCGCTGACCTCCCTCGACGTCGCCGGCCACGAGATGACCCACGGCCTCACCGCCTCCACGGCGAACCTCCGCTACAGCAAGGAGTCCGGCGGCCTCAACGAGGCCACCTCCGACATCCTCGGCACCTCGGTCGAGTTCTACGCGAACAACGCGGCCGACGCGGGCGACTACCTCATCGGCGAGAAGATCGACATCCGCGGCAACGGCACCCCGCTCCGCTACATGGACAAGCCCAGCAAGGACGGCAACTCCGCCGACTACTGGTCCAGCAGCCTCGGCCGCCTCGACGTCCACTACTCCTCGGGCCCGGCCAACCACTTCTTCTACCTCCTGGCCGAAGGCAGCGGCACCAAGGCGATCAACGGAGTCACCTACAACTCCCCGACCTACGACAACTCCACCCTCACCGGCATAGGCCGCGAGAAGGCCTACCAGATCTGGTACAAGGCCCTCACCACCTACATGACCTCCTCCACCACCTACGCCGGCGCCCGCACCGCCACCCTCTCGGCGGCATCGGACCTCTACGGCGCAACGTCCCCCGAATACAACGCGGTCAACGCCGCCTGGAAGGCCGTCAACGTCAAGTAACCCTCGGACACCCGCCCGGCGCCTCCGGCGCCGGGCGGGGCACGGGCGCGCATGGACAGACAAAAAGACCCCGCCCGCAGCTTGCGCTGAGGGCGGGGTCTTCTGGCACTTCCTGCGAAGTGCCCCCGGCAGGATTCGAACCTGCGCACACGGCTCCGGAGGCCGTTGCTCTATCCCCTGAGCTACGGGGGCGTTGTCGCTGCTTGGCGGCGACGGGTGAAACCTTACCAGCTGTGGTGGGGTGCCTGTGAACAGGTATTTCCGGGGCGTCACCGCGGGGGTGTTCGCTCGCACGGGTCGGAAGTGGGCAAAACCCGGACGCAGCCCCTCGGGGCGGCCTACTCTCGTTCACGTGTCAGGCGTGTCCGGGCGGGTGCTCGTTGTCGACGACAACAAGGTCATCCGGCAGTTGATCAGGGTCAATCTCGAACTCGAGGGGTTCGAGGTCGTGACCGCGGCCGATGGTGCCGAGTGTCTGGACGTCGTGCATCGCGTGCGGCCCGACGTCGTGACGCTCGACGTCGTCATGCCGCGGCTCGACGGGATCAAGACCGCCCAGCGGCTGCGGGAGGATCCGCGGACCCGGCATCTGCCCGTGGCGATCATCAGTGCCGGCGGGGAGGGCGAGGGGGCTCCGGCGGCGGACGCGTTCCTCGCCAAGCCCTTCGAGCCGGCGGAGCTCGTACGGGTCGTCCGGCAGCTGCTGCACCGGGAGCCCCGGCAGCGGCGGCAGGCCGGCGGGGCCGACGCGGGAGAGGAGCCGTCCGCAGGGGACGGCTGCCCCGAGAGACCCGCCGCCGGGAGTTACTGCCCGCGGGGCTGAGTGGGGATCGGGCGGTTCCCGCCGTACCGGTTGCCCGTCGTACCGGCTGCCCGCCGTACGGATTCCCGTCGTACGGTTCCCTCCGGTTGCTTGTGATCTTGATTGTGTTTTCGGGGCCCCCTCCCACCTGGGGTTTCCCCCTTCCCTTGCTTCCGGGTGCCCGTATGGCGAAACCGGTTCGCGTTCCGACCCCCCTCCTCCCCTAGGCTGGGATCGTGACCCCCGCGGACCTCTCCCTCACCGTGCAGCACGCCGTGCGCCGTGCGGTCGACGACGGTGCGCTGCGGGTCGACGTTCCTTCGCGCGTGAAGGTCGAGAAGGCGCGGCCGGGAGGGGTGGGGGAGTACGCCAGCAGCGTCGCCCTGTCGCTCGCGCGGCCGGCCGGGCGGGCCGCGCTCGACGTCGCCTCCCTGCTCAAGGAGCGGCTGGAGGGTGCCGACGGCATCCTCGCCGTGGACATCACCGGACCCGGATTCCTGAATTTCACCCTGCGTCCCGGTGGCGGGGCCGGGCTCCTGGCCGCCGTGCGCGCCGCCGGGCTCTCGTACGGGCACGGGGACGGGCTCGCCGGGGAGACCGTGCGGTTCGAGGCGGGGCGCGAGGAGCGTGCCTCCGTCGTCGTCGAGTGTCTCGTCGGGCTGGTGCGCGCGCAGGCGGGTGACGCCGGCGTCGCGGACGGGGGCGAGCGGGTGTACGTGCACCCGGGGACCTACGACGGGGAGACGCTCGGCAGCGACGCCGCCCGGTGGCGGCTCCTGCGGGCCGCGCCCCACGACCGGCCCCTCGACGGCGCCCCGCTCCTCGGGCGCCACGAGCGCAACGGGCTCTTCCGCGTCCAGTACGCCCACTCCCGCGCCCGGCGGCTGCTCGTCAACGGCCGGCAGCTCGACGTCCTCCCCTCGTACGAGACGGACGTCGCGGACCCGCTGCTCGGGCTGGTCCGCGACCACCCCTCCGTGCTTCTCGCCGCCGCCCGCCACCGCGCCCCCGACCGGGTCGCCCGGCACCTCGAAGCCGTCGCCGACGCGCTGCTCGGCTTCCAGCACACCGTTCTGCCGCTCGGCGACGAGAAACCCTCGGCCGCCCACCGTTCCCGGCTCGCGCTCGCCGAAGCCGCCGGGACGGTGCTCGCCGGCGGCCTCTCCGTGCTCGGCATCAGCGCACCCGACCGGATCTGAAAGAGCTGACCAGACATGAGCCGTTCCGCCCACCCCGCAGGCCCCCGCCACGCCGACGTCCTCCCCGAGGGCCACTACACCGCGCCGCCCGCCGACCTGAACACGCTCGACCCCAAGGTGTGGGCGCGGACCGTGGCCCGGGACGAGCAGGGCGTCGCGACCGTCGGCGGGCTGCGCGTCACCGACCTCGCCGAGGAGTTCGGAACCCCCGCCTACTTCCTCGACGAGAGCGACTTCCGCGCCCGCTGCCGCGCCTGGGCCGAGGCCTTCGGCACCGACGCCGACGTCTTCTACGCCGGCAAGGCGTTCCTCTCCCGCGCGATCGTCCGCTGGCTGCACGAGGAGGGGCTCAACCTCGACGTCTGCTCCGGCGGCGAGCTCTCCACCGCGCTCTCCGCCGGGATGCCCGCCGAGCGGATCGCCTTCCACGGCAACAACAAGAGCGAGGAAGAGATCCGGCGGGCCGTCGAGGTCGGCGTCGGGCGGATCGTCCTCGACTCCTTCCAGGAGATCGTCCGGGTCGCCCACATCGCCCAGTCCCTCGGCAAGCGGCAGCGCGTGCAGATCCGCGTGACCGTGGGCGTGGAGGCGCACACCCACGAGTTCATCGCCACCGCCCACGAGGACCAGAAGTTCGGCATCGCGCTCGCCGGCGGGCAGGCCGCGGAGGCCGTGCGCCGGGCGCTGAAGCTCGACGGCCTGGAGCTCATCGGCATCCACTCGCACATCGGCTCGCAGATCTTCGACATGGCCGGCTTCGAGGTCTCGGCCCGCCGCGTCGTCCAGCTCCTCGCCGAGGTGCGCGACGAGCACGGCGTCGAGCTGCCCGAGATCGACCTCGGCGGCGGCCTCGGCATCGCGTACACCTCCGAGGACGACCCGCGCGAGCCGCACGAGATCGCCAAGGCGCTCGGCGAGATCGTGACGCGCGAGTGCGAGGCCGCCGGGCTGCGGACCCCCCGGATCTCCGTCGAGCCGGGCCGCGCCATCGTCGGGCCGACGGCCTTCACGCTCTACCGGGTCGGCACCATCAAGCCGCTCGACGGGCTGCGCACGTACGTGAGCGTCGACGGCGGCATGTCGGACAACATCCGCACCGCCCTGTACGACGCCGAGTACAGCGTCAGCCTCGTCTCCCGCGTCAGCGACGCCGAGCCGATGCTCTCCCGGGTCGTCGGCAAGCACTGCGAGAGCGGCGACATCGTCGTCCGCGACGCCTTCCTCCCCGCCGACCTGGCACCGGGCGACCTGATCGCCGTGCCCGCCACCGGCGCCTACTGCCGCTCCATGGCGAGCAACTACAACCACGCCCTCCGGCCGCCCGTGGTGGCGGTCCGGGACGGCGAAGCAAGGGTCATCGTCCGGCGCGAGACGGAGGAAGATCTCCTGCGTCTCGACGTCGGCTGATGAAATAGTCGGGTGGTGGAATCGATGTCTCAGGATCCGGACGAGTGGCTGAATCCGCCGTCCGGTGAGTGAGACTTGTTCCCATCCCCGTCAGAACCGTAGAGATACGAATCAGAAGTACGAGAAACGAGGTCGGATGATGCGTACGCGTCCGCTGAAGGTGGCGCTGCTGGGCTGTGGAGTTGTCGGCTCCGAGGTGGCGCGCATCATGACGACGCACGCCGACGACCTCGCCGCGCGCATCGGCGCGCCGGTCGAGCTCGCCGGCGTCGCCGTCCGCCGGCCCGACAAGGTCCGCGGCGGCATCGACCCCGCGCTGATCACCACCGACGCCACCGCCCTGGTCAAACGCGGGGACATCGACGTCGTCGTCGAGGTCATCGGCGGGATCGAGCCGGCCCGCACCCTCATCACCACCGCCTTCGAGCACGGCGCCTCCGTGGTCTCCGCCAACAAGGCGCTGCTCGCCCAGGACGGCGCGACCCTGTACGCCGCCGCCGAGCAGCACGGGCAGGACCTGTACTACGAGGCCGCCGTCGCCGGCGCCATCCCGCTGATCCGCCCGCTGCGCGAGTCCCTCGCCGGCGACAAGATCAACCGCGTCATGGGCATCGTCAACGGCACCACGAACTTCATCCTCGACAAGATGGACTCGACCGGCGCCGGCTACCAGGAGGCCCTGGACGAGGCGACCGCGCTCGGGTACGCCGAGGCCGACCCGACCGCCGACGTCGAGGGCTTCGACGCCGCCGCCAAGGCCGCCATCCTCGCCGGGATCGCCTTCCACACGCGCGTGCGCCTCGACGACGTCTACCGCGAGGGCATGACCGAGGTCACCGCCGCCGACTTCGCCTCCGCCAAGGAGATGGGCTGCACCATCAAGCTGCTCGCGATCTGCGAGCGGGCCGCCGACGGCGAGTCCGTCACCGCGCGCGTGCACCCCGCGATGATCCCGCTGAGCCACCCGCTGGCCTCCGTCCGCGAGGCGTACAACGCGGTCTTCGTCGAGGCGGAGGCCGCCGGGCAGCTCATGTTCTACGGTCCGGGCGCGGGCGGTTCGCCGACCGCCTCGGCCGTTCTCGGCGACGTCGTCGCCGTCTGCCGCAACCGTCTCAACGAGGCGACGGGCCCCGGCGAGTCCGCGTACACCCAGCTGCCCGTGAGCCCCATGGGCGACGTGGTGACGCGGTACCACATCAGCCTCGACGTGGCCGACAAGCCGGGCGTCCTCGCCCAGGTCGCGACGGTCTTCGCCGAGCACGGCGTATCGATCGATACCGTGCGCCAGCAGGGCAAGGACGGCGAGGCATCGCTCGTCGTCGTCACCCACCGCGCGGCCGACGCCGCCCTCTCCGGGACGGTCGAGGCGCTGCGCAAGCTCGACACCGTGCGCGGTGTCGCCAGCATCATGCGTGTTGAAGGGGAGTAAGGACCCATGACCAACCAGGGCACCCACCAGTGGCGCGGCATCATCGAGGAGTACCGGGACCGCCTTCCGGTCACGGACACGACGCCGGTCGTCACGCTCCGTGAGGGCGGTACGCCGCTCGTCCCCGCCCAGGTCCTCTCCGAGCGCACGGGCTGCGAGGTGCACCTCAAGGTCGAGGGCGCCAACCCCACCGGTTCCTTCAAGGACCGGGGCATGACCATGGCCATCACCCGGGCGAAGGAGGAGGGCGCCAAGGCGGTCATCTGCGCCTCCACCGGCAACACCTCCGCCTCCGCCGCCGCGTACGCGGTGCGGGCCGGGATGGTCTCCGCGGTCCTGGTGCCGCAGGGCAAGATCGCGCTCGGCAAGATGGGCCAGGCCCTCGTGCACGGCGCGAAGATCCTCCAGGTGGACGGCAACTTCGACGACTGCCTGGACCTGGCCCGCGCACTGTCCGACAACTACCCGGTCGCGCTGGTCAATTCGGTCAACCCGGTCCGCATCGAGGGCCAGAAGACCGCCGCGTTCGAGATCGTGGACATGCTGGGCGACGCGCCCGACATCCACGTGCTGCCGGTCGGCAACGCGGGCAACATCACCGCGTACTGGAAGGGGTACCGCGAGTACGCCGAGGACGGACTCGCCACCCACCGCCCGCGCATGTGGGGCTTCCAGGCCTCCGGTTCGGCCCCGCTGGTGCGCGGCGAGGTCGTCAAGGACCCGTCCACCATCGCCACCGCGATCCGCATCGGCAACCCGGCCTCCTGGGACTACGCGATCGCCGCGCGCGACGAGTCGGGCGGCTTCATCGACGAGGTGACGGACCGTGAGATCCTGCGCGCCTACCGCCTGTTGGCCGCGCAGGAGGGCGTCTTCGTGGAGCCCGCCTCCGCTGCCTCGGTCGCCGGTCTGCTGAAGGCCGCCGAGCAGGGCAAGGTCGACCCGGGCCAGCGGATCGTCTGCACCGTGACCGGAAACGGTCTGAAGGACCCCGACTGGGCCGTCGCCGGCGCCCCGCAGCCGGTCACCGTCCCGGTGGACGCCGCCACCGCCGCGCAGCGGCTCGGACTGGCCTGAACCCATCGGGGGAACGTGGGTTCCTGATCGGGCGAAACCCGATCAGGAACCCACACAGATGCACAGGTTGGCGCGCGACACGCATCGTGCGCCTCCCGTGCGCCCTATGTCGCCACAGAACCTTCCTTCGATAGGCTGTACCGAACCCGCCGCGACGCATATGCGTGGTGTCGTTGCCGTTGTCGCCTCCCCGCGACCGAAACGGCCGAAACGGTACTCCGGGTTCCCCAGCACTTCTCTTGAACACCACGTCGCCGCAGTCAAGGAGAGTCATCGAGCGATGGCCGGTCCCGCGTTCCGCGCCGCCGCCGTACGGGTGCGCGTCCCCGCCACCAGCGCCAACCTCGGCCCGGGCTTCGACGCCTTCGGCCTGTCGCTGGGCCTCTACGACGACGTCGTCGTCCGGGTCGCCGACTCCGGGCTGCACATCGACATCGCCGGAGAGGGCGCAGAGACGCTCCCGCGCGACGAGAGGCACCTCCTCGTACGCTCCCTGCGCACCGCCTTCGACCTGCTCGGCGGGCAGCCGCGCGGCCTGGAGGTCGTCTGCGCCAACCGCATCCCGCACGGCCGCGGCCTCGGCTCCTCCTCCGCCGCCATCTGCGCCGGCATCGTCGCCGCCCGCGCCGTGACCATAGGCGGGGACGCCAAGCTCGACGAGGCCGCCCTGCTGGAGCTGGCCACCGAGATCGAGGGCCACCCCGACAACGTCGCCGCCTGTCTGCTCGGCGGCTTCACCCTCGCCTGGACCGAGTCCGGCGCCGCGCGGGCGATCAGGATGGATCCCTCGGATTCCATCGTTCCGGTGGTTTTCGTCCCCGGGAAGCCGGTGCTGACCGAGACCGCCCGCGGTCTGCTGCCGCGCACCGTCCCGCACGTGGACGCCGCCGCCAACGCCGGGCGCGCCGCCCTCCTCGTCGAGGCCCTGACCCGCCGCCCCGAACTGCTGCTCGCGGCCACCGAGGACCGGCTCCACCAGGAGTACCGGGCCCCCGCGATGCCGGAGAGCATCGCCCTGGTCAACAGGCTGCGGGCCGACGGCGTGCCCGCCGTCATCTCCGGCGCGGGCCCCACGGTCCTCGCGCTGGCCGACGAGAAGACCGCCGACAAGGTCGCCCTCCTCGCGGGCGAGGGCTGGGCCGCGAACCGGCTCGACCTCGACGCGCCCGGGGCGAGCGTGCTGCCGCTGGCGCCCTGAGGCGCGGCGGCGGCAGGTGCCAGGGACGCCGGGCAGCGTCCTGAACACGCGATTGCCGGTGAGTGAGAGGGGGAATGTTTGTTGGAGCCGGTAGTGTTAACCTCAAGTCTGCACCCGACCTCTTTGTGGAGCGGTGCGGAGTGTCCCCTCAGGGACCACACATTCTTCCGGGAGCCTCCCCAACTGCCTGAGCAGCCTGCCTGAGCAGTTTCGAGCACGCTCCGGAACCGGCACGACACCCCTCGCTCATTCCATGCGAGGGCCGAGCAGGGGGCGCTCGGGCCGGACCCACAGCACGTTTCTCTCTCTCGCCGCATCCCGGCGGGACCACCGCCCCGGACACGGTCCACCAACCAGGACCGCTGCCGGACAGCACAACCGGTCGCCGAGCCACAGGGCCGACGTCCGCTCCAGGGAAGGACCCTTCGTGAGCGACACCACCGATCTGATGGGCGTGACTGCCGACAGCACTGTCGACGCCGCCGCGCCCGCCGCAGGTGCTGCCAGCAGCGGCACCGCACGGCGCCGCCGCTCCGGCACCGGCCTCGAGGGCATGGTCCTGGCCGAGCTGCAGCAGGTCGCGTCCGGCCTCGGCATCAGGGGCACCGCGCGGATGCGCAAGAGCCAGCTGATCGAGGTCATCAAGGAGGCGCAGGCCGGTTCCGGCTCCGCCGCCCCCGCCAAGACCGAGGCCGCCGCCGAGACCAAGCCGAAGCGCCGCGCCACGTCCAAGGCCCGCACGGGCGAGTCCGCCGAGGCCGCCGAGCCGAAGGCGGAGAAGGCCGAGCAGGCCCCCGCCCAGCAGCAGATCGACATCCCGGGCCAGCCGTCGAAGTCGGCCGGTGCCGACCAGGGCGACGAGCAGCCGGCCGGCGAGCGCCGCCGCCGCCGTGCCACCGCTCCCGCCGGTTCGCCGGAGGGCGCCGAGGGTGCGCAGGCCGTGAAGGCCGAGGTGCGTACCGAGGTCAAGGGCGAGCAGCAGGGCGAGAAGGCCGAGGCCGCCGTGGACGGCGCCGAGGGCCGCACCCGTCGTGACCGCCGGGACCGTCGTGACCGCCAGCGCGAGCGCGGCAAGGGCGACGAGCAGCAGCAGGGCGGCGGCCAGCGCAAGGACCAGCAGCGTCAGGGCCAGGGCCAGGGCCAGGGCCAGGGTCAGGGCCAGCAGCAGGGTCAGGGCCAGCGTCCGCAGGGCGGCGCCCCGCAGGACGACGACGACGACTTCGAGGGCGGCCGCCGTGGCCGTCGCGGCCGCTACCGCGACCGCCGTGGCCGTCGTGGTCGCGACGAGTTCGCCGCCGGCGAGCCGCAGGTCTCCGACGACGACGTCCTGATCCCCGTCGCGGGCATCCTGGACATCCTCGACAACTACGCGTTCATCCGGACCTCCGGCTACCTGCCGGGTCCGAACGACGTGTACGTCTCCCTCGCCCAGGTCCGCAAGAGCGGTCTGCGCAAGGGCGACCACCTCACCGGCGCGGTCCGCCAGCCGAAGGAGGGCGAGCGCCGCGAGAAGTTCAACGCGCTGGTCCGCCTCGACTCGACCAACGGCATGGCGCCGGACTCCGGCCGCGGCCGCCCCGAGTTCAACAAGCTGACGCCGCTGTACCCCCAGGACCGGCTCCGTCTGGAGTCCGACCCGGGCGTGCTGACCACGCGGATCATCGACCTCGTGTCGCCGATCGGCAAGGGCCAGCGCGGTCTGATCGTGGCCCCGCCGAAGACCGGCAAGACCATGATCATGCAGGCGATCGCCAACGCGATCACCCACAACAACCCCGAGTGCCACCTGATGGTCGTCCTGGTCGACGAGCGTCCGGAAGAGGTCACCGACATGCAGCGGTCGGTGAAGGGCGAGGTCATCTCCTCGACCTTCGACCGCCCGGCCGAGGACCACACCACCGTCGCCGAGCTGGCCATCGAGCGCGCCAAGCGTCTCGTCGAGCTGGGTCACGACGTGGTCGTCCTGCTGGACTCCATCACCCGTCTGGGCCGCGCGTACAACCTCGCGGCGCCCGCCTCCGGCCGCATCCTGTCCGGTGGTGTCGACTCGACCGCGCTCTACCCGCCGAAGCGCTTCTTCGGTGCCGCGCGCAACATCGAGGACGGCGGCTCGCTGACCATCCTGGCCACCGCGCTGGTCGACACCGGCTCGCGCATGGACGAGGTGATCTTCGAGGAGTTCAAGGGCACCGGCAACATGGAGCTCAAGCTCGACCGGAAGCTCGCCGACAAGCGGATCTTCCCGGCCGTCGACGTCGACGCCTCGGGCACCCGCAAGGAGGAGATCCTCCTCGGCAGCGACGAGCTCGCCATCACCTGGAAGCTCCGCCGCGTGCTGCACGCGCTCGACCAGCAGCAGGCCATCGAGCTGCTCCTGGACAAGCTCAAGCAGACGAAGTCGAACGCCGAGTTCCTGCTGCAGATCCAGAAGACGACGCCGGGCGCCAACAACGACTGACGCCGTCGGTGACGGGGGGAGACCCTCGTCACACCGCGGGTGACGGCCTCGGAGCCGTAACCCGTTCGTGACCTGCGCGAACACTGTGCCCACCGCTCCCCGAGCGGTGGGCACAGTGCGTTGTGGACAGCTCGCTCATCGAAACCTCACAGATCGCTATGCAACCCTTTCGGATGCTTCGCCGTCACAAAAGGTGAACCATAGGCCCGAGGGAAGACGATGACCGAGCAGAACAAGAGCGGGCGCGCACGCGGCGGCGCCACCGGACGCCGCCGCAAACCGACCGCCGCACGCCGCCGCCGGATCGCCATAGCCGTGTCCGGCGCCACCGCCGTGCTCGTCCTGGCCGGCGCCGGACTCGGCTACGTGTACCTCAAGCTCGACGGCAACATCCAGGGCGTCGACATCAACGCCCAGCTCGGCACCGACCGCCCCAAGAACGTCGACGACGGCTCGATGGACATCCTCGTCCTCGGCTCCGACTCCCGCTCCGGCGACAACGGCGCCTACGGCAAGGACGAGGGCGGCGCCCGCTCCGACACCGCGATGGTCCTCCACGTCTACGAGGGCCACAAGAAGGCCAGCGTCGTCTCCATCCCCCGCGACACCCTCATAGAACGCCCCGCCTGCACCGACGAGCGGGGCGACGAGGTCGCCGGCCAGAGCCGCGCCATGTTCAACACCGCGTACGAGGTCGGCGGACCCGCCTGCGCCGTCAAGACCGTCGAGTCCCTGTCCGGCATCCGCATGGACCACTACATCGAGGTCGACTTCACCGGCTTCAAGAAGCTCATCGACACCCTCGGCGGCGTCGAGATCACCACCACGCGGCCCATCAAGGACTCCAAGAGCCACCTCGACCTGGAGCCCGGCACCCACACCCTCGACGGCGAGCAGTCCCTCGGCCTCGTCCGCACCCGCAAGAGCGTCGGCGACGGCAGCGACCTCGGCCGCATCCAGCTCCAGCAGGCCTTCATGAAGGCCTTCATCGAGCAGGTCAAGGACGTCGGCGCCGGGACCAACCCCAAGAGGCTCCTCGACCTCGCCGACGCCGCCACCAAGGCCATCAGGCCCGACTCCGAGCTCGACTCCGTCCAGGAGCTCATGGGCTTCGCCCAGGGCCTGTCCGGGCTCGGCGCCGACGACGTCCAGATGATCACGCTGCCCGTCACGTACGACCCCGTGGACCCCAACCGCGTCGTGCCCCTCGAAGCCCAGGCCGAACAGGTCTGGAAGGCCCTCCGGGCCGACCGCCCCGTCCCGGCCTCCGCCACGGAGGACGCGGCCACCGGCAAGGCCGAGGGCGTGATCGGCTAGCCCCGGAATCCGGCCCGGGGAATACCGTCGCCGCCACCCCGGTTTGGGGAGATGCGGCCAGTCCTGGCAGACTGGTACGTCGGCCCCGGTTCACGTCCGCCGCAACCCGCGGCGACGACCCGGCGCCCTCCCGGAACTAGGAGACACCTTGAAGCGCGAGATCCACCCCGAGTACGTCGAGACCCAGGTCAGCTGCACCTGTGGCGCGTCGTTCACCACCCGTAGCACCCTGACCGAGGGCACCATCCGTGCCGAGGTCTGCTCCGAGTGCCACCCGTTCTACACGGGCAAGCAGAAGATCCTCGACACCGGCGGCCGCGTGGCCCGCTTCGAGGCCCGCTTCGGCAAGGCCGCCGGCTCCGCCAAGAAGTAGCGAGCCCCCGCGCCGGTCATCGGCCGCCCCTGCGCGGGGCGGCCGGGACCGGCGCTTTGGCGTCCCCGTAGCAACAGACGAAACCAGGAGCCCGAAGATGTTCGAGGCGGTCGAGGAACTGGTCGGCGAGCACGCCGACCTCGAGAAGAAGCTCGCGGACCCGTCGGTCCACGCCGACCAGGCCAACGCGCGCAAGCTGAACAAGCGCTACGCCGAGCTGACCCCGATCGTCGGCGCGTACCGCTCCTGGAAGCAGACCGGGGACGACATCGAGACCGCGCGCGAGTTCGCGCACGACGATCCCGACTTCGCCGCCGAGGTCAAGGAGCTGGAGAAGCAGCGCGAGGAGCTCACCGAGAAGCTCCGCCTCCTGCTGATCCCCCGCGACCCCAGCGACGACAAGGACGTCATCCTGGAGATCAAGGCCGGCGCCGGCGGCGACGAGTCCGCCCTCTTCGCCGGGGACCTGCTCCGGATGTACCTCCGCTACGCCGAGCGCGTCGGCTGGAAGACCGAGCTCATCGACGCCACCGAGTCCGAGCTCGGCGGCTACAAGGACGTCCAGGTCGCCGTGAAGACCAAGGGCGGCAACGGCGCCACCGAGCCCGGCCAGGGCGTCTGGGCCCGCCTCAAGTACGAGGGCGGCGTCCACCGCGTGCAGCGCGTGCCCGCCACGGAGTCGCAGGGCCGCATCCACACCTCCGCCGCCGGCGTGCTCGTCACGCCCGAGGCCGAGGAGGTCGACGTCGAGATCCACGCCAACGACCTGCGCATCGACGTCTACCGCTCCTCCGGCCCCGGCGGCCAGTCGGTCAACACCACCGACTCCGCGGTCCGCATCACCCACCTGCCGACCGGCATCGTCGCCTCGTGCCAGAACGAGAAGAGCCAGCTCCAGAACAAGGAGCAGGCCATGCGCATCCTGCGCTCCCGGCTCCTCGCCGCCGCCCAGGAGAAGGCCGAGGCCGAGGCCGCCGACGCCCGCCGCAGCCAGGTCCGCACCGTCGACCGCTCCGAGAAGATCCGCACGTACAACTTCCCGGAGAACCGCCTCTCCGACCACCGCGTCGGCTTCAAGGCGTACAACCTCGACCAGGTCCTCGACGGCGAGCTCGACGCCGTCATCCAGGCCTGCGTCGACGCCGACTCCGCGGCCAAGCTCGCCGCGACCTGACCGGCCCGAGGCACCTCTCCCCGCCCCACCCCGCACCACGGAGGACCAGCGTGAACCTGCTGCTTGCCGAGGTGGCCCAGGCCACCCAGCGGCTGGCCGACGCCGGCGTTCCCTCACCGCGTTTCGACGCCGAGGAGCTCGCCGCGTTCGTGCACGGCGTCAAGCGGGGGGAGCTGCACAACGTCAAGGACGCCGACTTCGACGCCCGCTACTGGGAGGCCATCGCCCGCCGCGAGGCGCGCGAACCCCTCCAGCACATCACCGGCCGGGCGTTCTTCCGCTACCTGGAGCTCCAGGTCGGCCCCGGGGTCTTCGTGCCCCGCCCGGAGACCGAGTCGGTGGTCGGCTGGGCCATAGACGCCGTCCGCGCGATGGACGTCGTCGAACCGCTCATCGTCGACCTCTGCACCGGCTCCGGCGCCATCGCCCTCGCCATGGCCCAGGAGGTGCCGCGCTCGCGCGTCCACGCCGTCGAGCTCTCCGACGACGCGCTCGTCTGGACCCGCAAGAACGCCGCCGGCTCCCGCGTCACCGTCCACCAGGGCGACGCGCTCACCGCCCTCCCGGAGCTCAACGGCCAGGTCGACCTGGTCATCTCCAACCCGCCGTACATCCCCCTCACCGAGTGGGAGTACGTCGCCCCCGAGGCCCGCGACCACGACCCCGAGATGGCGCTCTTCTCCGGCGAGGACGGCCTCGACACCATCCGCGGCATCGAGCGCACCGCGCACCGGCTGCTCCGCCCCGGCGGCCTCGTCGTCATCGAGCACGCCGACACCCAGGGCGGCCAGGTGCCGTGGATCTTCAACGAGGAGGCCGGCTGGGCGGACGCCGCCGACCACCCCGACCTGAACAACCGGCCGCGTTTCGCGACCGCCCGCAAGGCGATGCCGTGAGCCGGCACCGCACCACCACGACTGAGGAGGAGCGCGACTGATGGCACGCCGATACGACTGCAACGAGGCGACCGACCGCGCGACCGGCCTGCGCGAAGCCGCGTCGGCCGTGCGCCGCGGCGAGCTCGTCGTGCTCCCCACCGACACCGTGTACGGACTCGGCGCGGACGCCTTCGGCAGCGAGGCCGTCGCCGAGCTGCTCGCCGCCAAGGGCCGGGGCCGCGGCATGCCCACCCCCGTCCTCATCGGCTCCCCGAACACGCTGCACGGCCTCGTCACGGACTTCTCCGAGCACGCGTGGGAGCTCGTCGACGCCTTCTGGCCCGGCCCGCTCACCCTGGTCGCCCGCCACCAGCCGTCCCTCCAGTGGGACCTCGGCGACACCCGCGGCACCGTCGCCATCCGCATGCCGCTGCACCCGGTCGCCATCGAGCTGCTCACCGAGGTCGGCCCGATGGCCGTCTCCTCCGCCAACCTCTCCGGGCACCCGGCGCCCGAGGACTGCGACGCCGCCCAGCAGATGCTCGGCGACTCCGTCTCCGTCTACCTCGACGGCGGTCCGACGCCCGGCAACGTCCCCTCCTCCATCGTCGACGTCACGGGCAAGATCCCGGTGCTGCTGCGCGAGGGCGCGCTGTCACCGGAGGAGCTCCGCAAGGTCGTACCCGACCTCGAGGTGGCCAGTTGACCGCCCCTGAGGGGCGTGGCATAGCGGGGTACGAGCTCGACACCACCTTCCGCATCCTCCACGTCAGCACCGGCAACGTCTGCCGCTCGCCCATCACCGAGCGGCTGACCCGCCACGCCCTGCTCCAGCGGCTCGGCGACGGGCTCGGCCGGGGCCTCATCGTGGAGAGCGCCGGCACCTGGGGCCACGAGGGCGCCCCCATGGAGACCAACGCCGAGCTGGTCCTCGCCGACTTCGGCGCCGACCACAGCGGCTTCGTCGGCCGCGAACTCCTCGACGAGCACGTCATCCGCGCCGACCTCGTCCTCACCGCGACCCGCGACCACCGCGCGCAGGTCATCTCGATGGGCCACTCGGCCGGACTGCGCACCTTCACCCTGAAGGAGTTCACCCGCCTGGTCCGCGCCATCGACCCCGCCACCCTCCCGGACCCCCGCGACGGCGTGGTCGAACGCGCCCGCGCCCTGGTCCGCGCGGCCGCCGCTCTACGCGGGTGGCTCCTGGCCCCCTCCGCCGAAGCGGACGAGGTCAACGACCCCTACGGCGCCCCCATCACCGTCTTCCGCTCCATCGGCGACGAAATCCAGGAAGCCCTGGACCCGGTCGTCACCGCCCTGACGGGCGTCCCGACGCGGCGCTGACGCGAGGGGCGCGTCGGGAAGGGGGGACGCTCCGGGGGCGGGCTCGGGGCGCCGCGCCTACATTGGTGCTACGTCCCCCAGGCTCGGAGTCAGCCATGTCGGTCAGCGCGCCCCCGGAAGAGGTCCTCGACGTCCTGCGGCGGCAGGATCCGCAGATCGCCGACGTGCTGGCGGGGGAGGCGCGGCGGCAGGCGGAGACGCTCCAGCTGATCGCGGCGGAGAACTTCACCTCGCCCGCGGTGCTCGCGACGCTGGGGTCGACGCTCGCGAACAAGTACGCCGAGGGGTATCCGGGCGCCCGGTACCACGGCGGCTGCGAGTACGCCGACGCGGCCGAGCGGATCGCCGTGGAGCGGGCCACCGCGCTCTTCGGAGCCGATCATGCCAACCTGCAGCCGCACTCGGGCTCCGCGGCCGTCCTGGCGGCGTACGCGGCCCTTCTGAGGCCCGGTGACACGGTCCTCGCCATGGGCCTGGACCACGGCGGGCACCTCACGCACGGTTCGCCCGCCAACTTCTCAGGACGCTGGTTCGACTTCGTCCCGTACGGCGTCGACGCCGAGACCGGGCTCATCGACTACGAGCAGCTCGCCGCCCTCGCCCGCCACCACCGCCCCACGGCGATCGTCTGCGGCTCGATCTCCTACCCCCGCCACCCCGACTACGCCCTCTTCCGGGCCGTCGCCGACGAGGTCGGGGCGTACCTCATCGCCGACGCCGCCCACCCCATCGGCCTCGTCGCCGGGGGAGCGGCTCCGAACCCCGTCCCGTACGCCGACGTCGTCTGCGCCACCACCCACAAGGTGCTGCGCGGTCCGCGCGGCGGGATGGTGCTGTGCACGGCGGAGCTGGCCGAGCGGATCGACCGGGCGGTTTTCCCGTTCACCCAGGGCGGCGCCCAGATGCACACCATCGCGGCGAAGGCGGTCGCCCTGGGGGAGGCGTCCACTCCGGCCTTCACCGGGTACGCCCATCGGGTGGTCGAGCACGCGCGCGTGCTCGCGGCCGCGCTCTCCGCCGAGGGCTTCGCGCTGACCACCGGCGGCACCGACACCCACCTCATCACCGCCGACCCCTCCCCGCTGGGCGTCGACGGCCGTACGGCCCGCGCCCGGCTCGCCGCCGCCGGCATGGTCCTGGACACCTGCGCCCTGCCGTACGGGGACGGGCGCGGCATCAGGCTCGGCACCGCCGCGGTCACCACACAGGGGATGGGCGCCCCGGAGATGGCCAGGATCGCCGCGCTGTTCACCGCGGCGCTGCGCGGCGAACCGGAGGAAACGGCTCGGGTACGCGCCGACGTACGAGAGCTGACCAGCAGTTTTCCCCCGTATGGACGGTGAGCGGCGGACGACCGAAGGGCGTCCGCAACCGTTCAGGGGCCTGGGGTGTCTCCAACCACATGGACGGCACGGCTAGGGTGTGGGGCTGAGATGGCCAGCGATTCCTGTGGGGACAGCCCGTGCGTGATTACCTGCTGACGCTCTGTGTCACGGCCGCGGTGACCTATCTGCTGACCGGTCCGGTGCGGAAGTTCGCCATCGCGACCGGCGCGATGCCGGAGATCCGTGCGCGCGACGTACACCGAGAACCGACTCCGCGGCTCGGTGGCATCGCCATGTTCTTCGGGCTGTGCGCCGGTCTGCTCGTCGCCGACCACCTGCAGAACCTCAACAGCGTCTTCGAGCAGTCGAACGAGCCCCGCGCGCTGCTCTCCGGCGCGGCCCTGATCTGGCTGATCGGCGTCCTGGACGACAAGTTCGAGCTGGACGCGCTGATCAAGCTGGGCGCCCAGATGATCTCGGCCGGCGTGATGGTGGCGCAGGGTCTGACGATCCTGTGGCTGCCGATCCCGGGTGTCGGCACGGTCGCGCTGACCCAGTGGCAGGGCACCCTCCTGACGGTCGCCCTGGTCGTCCTCACCATCAACGCGGTCAACTTCGTCGACGGCCTCGACGGTCTCGCCGCCGGCATGGTGTGCATCGCCACCGGCGCCTTCTTCCTGTACGCGTACCGCCTCTGGTACGGCTACACGATCGAGGCGGCCGCCCCCGCGACCCTCTTCGCCGCGATCCTGATGGGCATGTGCCTGGGCTTCCTGCCGCACAACATGCACCCGGCGCGGATCTTCATGGGCGACTCGGGCTCGATGCTGATCGGCCTGATCCTCGCCGCCTCCGCCATCTCGATCACGGGCCAGGTGGACCCGGACACCCTGAAGATCTTCGAGGGCTCGACCCGGCAGGCGACCCACGCGGCCCTGCCCGTCTTCATCCCGCTGATCCTGCCGCTCACCATCATCGCGATCCCGATGACCGACCTGGTCCTGGCGATCGTCCGGCGGACCTGGAAGGGCCAGTCGCCCTTCGCCGCCGACCGCGGCCACCTGCACCACCGGCTCCTGGAGATCGGCCACTCGCACAGCCGGGCCGTGCTGATCATGTACTTCTGGTCGGCGCTGATCGCCTTCGGCACGCTCGCGTACTCGGTCCACTCGACGTCGATGTGGATCGTCCTCGCCGTCACCGTGCTGAGCGCCCTCGGTCTGGTGCTGCTCCTGCTGCCGCGCTTCTCGCCGCGGACTCCCCGCTGGGCGGAGGCCCTGGTTCCGCCGCGGTACCGGCGTCGGAAGCGGGCCCTGGAGCCGGAGCCGGAGCACGAGGCGGCGGAGGAGGAGCGGGTTCCGGTCCCGGCCGGGCTGCACGGCTCGACGGCCATCGGTCACCGTTCGCGCTTCTCCGACCGGAGGAAGGCCGGAACGCCGAGTTGACGCCGGAGTGACGCCGCGTCAGCGGCGGTCGGCGAAAGCCTCAGTTGGGCCCAATACCAGACAAGGTGCCCTGCTGTCGCGCACAATCGCGCGTTGTAACCCTCATGTGTGACAGTTGGCACACCTCATGAGTAAAGACCTATTCAAATAGTTTGTGATACGGTTCACGAGACCCGGCGACAGTGCCGAAAGACCGTAGTGCGACGGTCTGTTGGCCCCGAGACCCACCTCGGACCGGGCATACGCTCGTCCCTGACGACACCATCGCCCCCTTCATGACAGCGGAGACACCGCCATGCCTTCCACCGACGCACGCCTCCTTCTCTCGGCCGTCGTACCCACTGCCGCCGTCGGCGCCATCGCCACGGTGATCAGCGGCATCGTCGCCGGCGGGAAGGGCGCGATCGGCGCCGTGCTCGGCAGCCTGGTCGTCCTCCTCTTCATGGGCCTCGGGATGCTGGTGCTCCAGCGGACGGCAAGGAAGCACCCGCAGCTGTTCCAGGCCATGGGGCTCTTGCTCTACACGACGCAGCTGCTGGTTCTCTTCGTCTTCCTGGCCGTGTTGAAGGGCACCACGGTGTTCGACTTCAAGGCCTTCGCCTTCACGGTGCTCGCGACGACCGTGGTGTGGGTCGCGGCCCAGGCTCGTGCCTACATGAAGGCCAAGATCGCGTACGTCGAGCCCGGGAAAACGGGTTCGAAGCCGTGAGGGGTAGGGCCGGTATAAAGACGCGTTCGGCTTCCTGCTATCGTCCGGTGCCAACTGCGGCATTGCGGGCGCGGGCATCCGAAGAGGCGCCTGTCCCAGCGCGAGGCTCGAAGCCGACCCGCCGCCCCCCTATCCGTAAGACCAGTCCAGTGCCGACCCGCGGCTGCGCGCCGCGCCGACACAACGAGGTTGCCGTACCTATGCGCCACGCTGAAGGAGCCCGCGGTGAGTGCTGACCAGACGCTTGCCTTCGACCCGGATTGCCACATCTTCACCGGATGTGGCTTCCCGGCTCCGGGCCTGCACACGTTCATCTACGAGCCGATCGCGACGTGGGGCAGCTTCGAGCTGACCAAGCCCATGCTGCTCGCGGTCCTGAGCTCGGTCGTGGTGGTCGGTTTCTTCTGGGCGGCCTTCCGTAAGCCGAAGCTGGTCCCCGGCAAGATGCAGATGATCGGCGAGGCCGGTTACGACTTCGTGCGCCGCGGCATCGTCTACGAGATCATCGGCAAGAAGGACGGCGAGAAGTACGTCCCCTTCATGGTGTCGATGTTCTTCCTCGTCTGGATGATGAACCTCTGGTCGATCATCCCGCTGGCCCAGTTCCCGGTCACCTCGCTGATCGCCTTCCCGGCGGCCCTCGCGCTGATCGTGTACGTCCTCTGGGTCTCGCTGACCTTCAAGAAGCACGGCTTCGTCGGCGGCTGGAAGAACATCGTCGGCTGGGACAAGTCCCTCGGCCCGATCCTCCCGCTGGTCGTCGTCCTCGAGTTCTTCTCGAACCTGATCATCCGGCCCTTCACGCACGCGGTCCGACTGTTCGCGAACATGTTCGCCGGTCACCTGCTGATCGTGATGTTCTCGCTGGCCTCCTGGTACCTGCTCAACGGCATCGGCGTGATCTACGCCGGCACGTCCTTCGTGATGGTCCTCGTGATGACCGCCTTCGAGCTCTTCATCCAGGCCGTCCAGGCGTACGTCTTCGTCCTCCTGGCCTGCAGCTACGTCCAGGGCGCGCTCTCCGAGCACCACTGAGCCCCCTGCCACGGACCAGCTCCACCACCCACCCCGCAGTCTCCGGTGGCCAACCCCCACCGGGTCCTTGAAAGAGAAGGAAGAACCGGCATGTCCGCTCTCCAGACCCTTGCTGCTGTCGAAGGCAACGTCGCCGCCATCGGTTACGGCCTCGCCGCGATCGGCCCCGGCGTCGGCGTCGGCATCATCTTCGGTAACGGCACCCAGGCCCTCGCCCGCCAGCCCGAGGCGGCCGGCCTGATCCGCACCAACCAGATCATGGGTTTCGCCTTCTGTGAGGCGCTCGCCCTCATCGGCATCGTCATGGGCTTCGTCTACTAAGCCTGCTTCTCGACGACAGCCACATTTTCACGGAAGGCACTGATGTGAACGCTCTGCTTCTTGCGGCCGAGGGGGAGCCCCAGCCCCCCCTCCTCCCGCATCTTGACGAGCTCGTCATCGGCCTGATCGCCTTCGTCATCGTCTTCGGCTTCCTCGCCAAGAAGCTCCTCCCGAACATCAACAAGGTTCTGGTCGAGCGCCGCGAGGCCATCGAGGGTGGCATCGAGAAGGCCGAGTCGGCCCAGATCGAGGCTCAGAGTGTGCTGGAGCAGTACAAGGCACAGCTTGCCGAGGCCCGCCACGAGGCCGCGCGTCTCCGCCAGGAGGCGACGGAGCAGGGCACCGCGATCATCCAGGAGATGAAGGCGGAGGGCCAGCGCCAGCGCGAGGAGATCATCGCCGCCGGTCACACGCAGATCGAGGCCGACCGCAAGGCCGCTTCCTCCTCCCTGCGTCAGGACGTCGGCAAGCTCGCCACGGACCTGGCCGGCAAGCTGGTCGGCGAGTCCCTCCAGGACGTCGCCCGCCAGAGCCGCACGATCGACCGCTTCCTCGATGAGCTCGAGGAGAAGGCAGAGGCCGTCCGATGAACGGAGCGAGCCGTGAGGCACTGGCCGCCGCCCGCGAGTCCCTCGACGCGCTGACCGACAACACCTCGGTCGACGCGGCGAAGCTTGCGGACGAGCTGGCCTCGGTCACCGTCCTGTTCGACCGCGAGGTGTCGCTGCGCCGGGTCCTTACCGACCCCGCGCAGTCGGGTGAGGCCAAGGCCGAGCTCGCGCAGCGACTCCTGACCGGTCAGGTGGGCGGCGAGACCGTCGACCTGGTGTCCGGCATGGTCCGGTCCCGCTGGTCGCGCTCCCGCGACCTCGTCGACGCGGCCGAGGAGCTGGCGAACACCGCCGACCTCACCGCGGCCCAGAAGACGGGCGCCCTCGACGACGTCGAGGACGAGCTGTTCCGCTTCGGCAGGATCGTGACCTCCAGCACCGAGCTCCGCTCGGCGCTGACGGACAAGACCGCGAAGCCCGCCGCCAAGGGCGAGCTGCTGCGCACGCTGCTCGGCGGCAAGGCCAACGCCACCACCGAGCGCCTGGTCGTCCGTCTGGTGACCCAGCCCCGGGGACGTAGCCTGGAGGTGGGACTCGAGTCCCTGTCCAAGCTCGCCGCGGCGCGCCGGAACCGGATGGTCGCAGTCGTCACCTCGGCGGTGCCGCTGTCCGACCAGCAGAAGCAGCGCCTCGGCGCCGTACTGGCGAAGCTGTACGGCCGCGAGATGCACCTGAACCTGGACGTGGACCCCGCGGTCCTCGGCGGGATCTCGGTGCGGGTCGGCGACGAGGTCATCGACGGCACGGTCTCCGAGCGCCTCGGCGAGGCGAAGCGGCGGCTGGCCGGCTGACGGCTTCGGCCGTCGGCAACACAACACGCATCACAGCGGCCCGGTTGGGCCGTGCAGAGATTGCAGAAGATTCCTGGGGGTCGGCCCCCAGACCCCTTAAGAAACTTCGGGCCCAACAAGGAGAGCAGGGAACCCAGATGGCGGAGCTCACGATCCGGCCGGAGGAGATCCGGGACGCGCTGGAGACCTTCGTCCAGTCGTACCAGCCGGACGCGGCCTCGCGCGAGGAGGTCGGCACGGTCAGCCTGGCCGGTGACGGCATCGCGAAGGTCGAGGGTCTTCCCTCGGCCATGGCGAACGAGCTGCTGAAGTTCGAGGACGGCACCCTCGGTCTCGCGCTGAACCTCGAAGAGCGCGAGATCGGTGCGATCGTTCTCGGTGAGTTCAGCGGCATCGAGGAGGGGCAGTCGGTGCAGCGCACCGGCGAGGTCCTCTCCGTCGGCGTCGGTGAGGGATACCTGGGTCGCGTCGTCGACCCGCTCGGCAACCCGATCGACGGTCTCGGCGAGATCGCGACCGAGGGCCGCCGCGCCCTCGAGCTGCAGGCCCCGGGCGTCATGGCCCGTAAGTCGGTCCACGAGCCGATGGAGACCGGCTACAAGGCCGTCGACGCCATGACCCCGGTCGGCCGTGGTCAGCGTCAGCTGATCATCGGCGACCGCCAGACGGGCAAGACCGCCCTGGCCGTCGACACGATCATCAACCAGCGCGACAACTGGCGCTCGGGCGACGTGAACAAGCAGGTCCGCTGCATCTACGTCGCCGTCGGCCAGAAGGGCTCCACCATCGCGTCCGTGCGCGGCGCGCTGGAGGAGGCCGGTGCGCTCGAGTACACGACGATCGTCGCCGCCCCGGCGTCCGACCCGGCCGGCTTCAAGTACCTCGCCCCGTACACCGGCTCGGCCATCGGCCAGCACTGGATGTACGACGGCAAGCACGTCCTGATCATCTTCGACGACCTGTCGAAGCAGGCCGACGCCTACCGCGCCGTGTCGCTGCTGCTGCGCCGCCCGCCGGGCCGTGAGGCCTACCCGGGTGACGTCTTCTACCTGCACTCGCGTCTCCTCGAGCGCTGCGCCAAGCTCTCGGACGAGCTCGGTGCCGGCTCGATGACCGGTCTGCCGATCGTCGAGACCAAGGCGAACGACGTCTCGGCGTTCATCCCGACCAACGTCATCTCCATCACCGACGGCCAGTGCTTCCTGGAGTCCGACCTGTTCAACGCCGGCCAGCGCCCGGCCCTGAACGTCGGTATCTCGGTCTCCCGAGTCGGTGGCTCCGCCCAGCACCCGGCCATGAAGCAGATCGCCGGCCGCCTCCGCGTGGACCTCGCCCAGTTCCGTGAGCTGGAGGCCTTCGCGGCCTTCGGTTCCGACCTGGACGCGGCCTCGAAGGCGCAGCTGGAGCGCGGTCAGCGCATGGTCGAGCTGCTCAAGCAGGCTCAGTACCAGCCGATGCCGACCGAGAACCAGGTCGTCTCCGTGTGGGCCGGTACCACCGGCAAGATGGACGACGTCCCGGTCGCCGACATCCGTCGCTTCGAGGCCGAGCTCCTGGCGTACCTCCGCCAGAACCACTCCGGTCTCATGACCTCCATCCGCGAGGGCAAGAAGATGTCGGACGACACCCTGACGGCCGTCGCCGACGCCATCGCGGAGTTCAAGAAGCAGTTCGAGACCTCTGACGGCAAGCTGCTCGGCGAGGACGCCCCTGCCGCCGTCAACGTCTCGAAGTGACGACGGAAGGGACCTGACTCATGGGAGCGCAGCTCCGGGTCTACAAGCGTCGCATCAAATCCGTCACCGCGACGAAGAAGATCACCAAGGCGATGGAGATGATCGCCGCCTCGCGCGTGGTCAAGGCTCAGCGCAAGGTGCAGTCCTCGACCCCGTACGCCACCGAGCTCACCCGCGCGGTGACCGCGGTGGCCACGGGTGCGAACGACAAGCACCCGCTGACCACCGAGGCCGAGAACCCGACCCGTGCCGCGGTACTGCTCCTCGCGAGCGACCGCGGTCTGGCCGGCGCCTTCAACTCCAACGCCATCAAGGCGGCGGAGCAGCTCATCAAGCGGCTGGAGGGTGCGGGGCGCGAGGTCGACGTCTACGTCGTCGGCCGCCGCGGCATCGCGCACTTCAACTTCCGTGAGCGCAAGCTGGCCGGCTCGTGGGCCGGCTTCACGGACGAGCCGACGTACGCGGACGCCAAGAAGATCGGCGAGCCGCTGATCGAGGCGATCGAGAAGGCCACGGCCGAGGGTGGTGTGGACGAGCTCCACATCGTCTACACCGAGTTCGTCTCGATGATGACGCAGACGGCGGTCGAGGCCCGGCTGCTGCCCCTCAGCCTCGACGAGGTCGCGAAGGAGGCCGGCGAGTCGGACACGCTCCGCCCGCTGTACGACTTCGAGCCGTCGGCGGAGGACGTCCTGGACGCCCTTCTGCCGCGCTACGTCGAGAGCCGCATCTACAACGCGCTGCTCCAGTCGTCGGCGTCCAAGCACGCCGCGACGCGGCGCGCGATGAAGTCGGCGACCGACAACGCGGGAGACTTGATCAACAACCTCTCCCGACTTGCCAACGCGGCCCGACAGGCCGAAATCACCCAGGAAATCAGCGAGATCGTCGGTGGCACCGCAGCCCTGGCCGACGCGACCGCGGGGAGTGACAAGTAATGACGACCACTGTTGAGACGGCCGCCGCCACGGGCCGCGTCGCCCGGGTCATCGGCCCGGTCGTCGACGTGGAGTTCCCCGTCGACGCGATGCCGGAGATCTACAACGCCCTGCACGTCCAGGTCGCCGACCCGGCCGAGGAGGGCGCGCTCAAGACGCTGACCCTCGAGGTCGCGCAGCACCTGGGTGACGGCGTCGTCCGCACCATCTCGATGCAGCCCACCGACGGTCTGGTCCGCCAGGCCCCCGTGGTCGACACCGGCGACGGCATCACCGTGCCCGTCGGCGACGTCACCAAGGGCCGCGTGTTCAACACGCTGGGTCAGATCCTGAACGAGCCCGAGGCGGAGTCGGAGGTCAGCGAGCGCTGGTCCATCCACCGCAAGGCCCCGGCGTTCGCGGACCTCGAGTCGAAGACCGAGATGTTCGAGACCGGCCTCAAGGTCGTCGACCTTCTCACCCCGTACGTCAAGGGTGGAAAGATCGGTCTGTTCGGTGGTGCCGGTGTCGGCAAGACCGTTCTGATCCAGGAAATGATCATGCGTGTGGCCAAGCTGCACGAGGGCGTTTCCGTCTTCGCCGGCGTCGGCGAGCGCACCCGTGAGGGCAACGACCTCATCGCGGAAATGGAAGAGTCCGGCGTTCTGGACAAGACCGCCCTGGTCTTCGGCCAGATGGACGAGCCCCCGGGCACCCGTCTCCGCGTCGCCCTCGCCGGTCTGACCATGGCGGAGTACTTCCGCGATGTGCAGAAGCAGGACGTGCTGTTCTTCATCGACAACATCTTCCGCTTCACCCAGGCCGGTTCCGAGGTGTCGACCCTGCTCGGCCGTATGCCCTCCGCGGTGGGCTACCAGCCGAACCTGGCCGACGAGATGGGTCTCCTCCAGGAGCGCATCACCTCGACCCGTGGTCACTCGATCACCTCGATGCAGGCGATCTACGTCCCCGCCGACGACCTCACCGACCCGGCGCCGGCGACCACCTTCGCCCACCTCGACGCGACGACGGTTCTCTCCCGTCCGATCTCCGAGAAGGGCATCTACCCGGCCGTGGACCCGCTGGACTCCACGTCCCGGATCCTGGACCCGCGCTACATCGCGCAGGACCACTACGACGCCGCCATGCGCGTCAAGGGCATCCTGCAGAAGTACAAGGACCTCCAGGACATCATCGCGATCCTCGGTATCGACGAGCTCAGCGAGGAGGACAAGCTCGTCGTGCACCGTGCGCGTCGTGTCGAGCGCTTCCTGTCGCAGAACACCCACGCCGCCAAGCAGTTCACCGGTGTGGACGGTTCGGACGTTCCGCTGGACGAGTCGATCGCCGCGTTCAACGCGATCTGCGACGGCGAGTTCGACCACTTCCCGGAGCAGGCGTTCTTCATGTGCGGTGGTCTTGAGGACCTCAAGAACAACGCCAAGGAGCTCGGCGTCTCCTGAGCCCCGTGCTCGCCCGAGGGGGGCGGGAGCCGTTTCCGCCCCCCTCTCCACGCCCCTTAGAATTGATCCCAACACCCGGCAGCACCGCCGGGTGGTGAACCGAGGAGCCCACCCTTGGCTGCTGAGCTGCACGTCGAGCTGGTCGCCGCGGACCGGAGTGTCTGGTCCGGCGAGGCCACCCTGGTCATCGCGCGTACCACCTCCGGCGACATCGGCGTCATGCCCGGTCACCAGCCGCTGCTCGGTGTGCTGGAGTCGGGCCCGGTGACCATCCGTACGAGCGAGGGCGCCACCGTCGTGGCCGCCGTCCACGGCGGGTTCATCTCCTTCGCCGACGACAAGCTGTCCCTGCTCGCGGAGATCGCCGAGCTGGCGGACGAGATCGACGCCCAGCGTGCCGAGCGCGCGCTGGAGCGTGCCAAGTCGGAGGAGGACGCCGCCGCCGAGCGGCGCGCCGAGGTCCGGCTGCGCGCGGTATCGGTCCGCTAGCGGACCGGCGACCGAAGAGTAGTGCCCTCAGCCGCGGCACGGCTGGAATGTTCCAGACCGTGCCGCGGCTGAGGCGATGCAGATGCAGGTGGTATTCGTGAGGCCGGCGGCGCCGGTCACGGGACGCGGCGAGGAGGTCGGTGAAGATGTTCCTCGCGCTGCTCGTGTGCGGCCTGGTCGTCGCACTGGTGTTGATCGGGCTCTTCGTCTTCGGCTTGCGCCGCCGGCTGATCCAGCGTGCCGGCGGCACCTTCGACTGTTCGCTGCGCTGGGACGTCCCGGAGGAGCCGGACCTGTCCGGCAAGGGCTGGGTGTACGGCGTGGCCCGGTACAGCGGTGACGAGATCGCCTGGTTCCGGGTCTTCTCGTACGCGCCCCGGCCGCGCCGGTTCCTGGAGCGTTCGGCGATCGTGGCCCTGGAGCGCCGGATGCCGGAGGGCGAGGAGGAGCTGGCGCTCCTGTCGGACTCGGTGATCCAGCCCTGCATGTACAACGGCGTCCGGCTGGAACTCGCGATGAGCGAGGACGCCCGGACCGGGTTCATGGCCTGGCTGGAGGCGGCGCCTCCCGGCCAACGGGTAAATGTGGCCTGATCGGCCCCCGTTGGATGGGGGTGCCCCCGGACGAAGTCTGGGGGAGGGTGAACGTGGCCTGATCGGCCCGTACGTACGGAAGCGGGGGACGGTGTGCTGCACCGTCCCCCGCTTCGTCGTACCGGTGACCCTTAGCTCAGGCCGCCGTTGATGGCGGAGACCAGCTCGCCGTTGGTGGTGTCACCGCTGAACTCCCAGAAGAACGCGCCGCCGAGGCCCTGGTCCTTGGCCCAGCCCATCTTGGAGTTGACGGTGGCGGGGGTGTCGTAGCTCCACCAGTTGGTGCCGCAGTGGGCGTAGGCGGTGCCGGCGACGGTGCCGTTGGACGGGCAGGAGTTCTTGAGGACCTTGTAGTCCTCGATGCCCTGCTCGTAGGTGCCCTGCGCCGGTCCGGTCGCCGTGCCGCCGGGGGCGGACTGGGTGACGCCGGTCCAGCCGCGGCCGTAGAAGCCGATGCCGAGCAGCAGCTTCTTGGCCGGGACGCCCTTGGCCTTGAACTTGGCGATCGCCTCGGCGGAGTTGAAGCCCGCCTGCGGGATGCCGGCGTACGAGGTCAGCGGGGAGTGCGGGGCGGTCGGGCCCTTGGCCGCCCAGGCGCCGAAGAAGTCGTACGTCATCACGTTCAGCCAGTCGTAGTACGGCGCGGCGCCCGCGTAGTCGGCGGCGTCGATCTTGCCGCCGGCGGAGGCGTCGGCCGTGACGGCCGCGGTGACCAGGTTGTTCGTGCCGAACTTGGCGCGCATGGCCTGCATCATGTTCTTGAAGGACGCGGCGCCGCTGGTGTCACAGGTGAGACCGCAGGCGTTCGGGTACTCCCAGTCCAGGTCGATGCCGTCGAAGACGTCGGCCCAGCGCGGGTCCTCGACCAGGTCGTAGCAGGACTGCGCGAAGGCGGTCGGGTTCTGCACGGCCTGGCCGAAGCCGCCGGACCAGGTCCAGCCGCCGAAGGACCAGAGGACCTTGATGTTCGGGTACGCCTTCTTCAGCTTGCGCAGCTGGTTGAAGTTGCCGCGCAGCGGCTGGTCCCAGGTGTCGGCGACGCCGTCGACGGACTGGTCGGCGGTGTAGGCCTTGTCGTAGTCGGCGTAGGCGTCACCGATGGTGCACTTGCCGTTCTGTACGTTGCCGAAGGCGTAGTTGATGTGGGTGATCTTGGGCGCGGAGCCCGAGGTCACGATGTTCTTCACGTGGTAGTTGCGGCCGTAGACGCCCCAGTTGGTGAAGTAGCCCATCTTGACCGCGTTCGGCGGCGGCGGAGTGGTGCCGCCGCCGGTGGTGCGGACCGCGACGGGGCCGGCGGACGGGCCGGTCTGGTCGATGGTGTCGCGGGCGACGACGGTGTAGCTGTAGTCGGTGCCCGCGGTGAGGCCCTGGTCGGTGTAGTTCAGGGCCGTCGTGGTGGTGACCTTGGTGCCGTCGCGCAGGACGTCGTAGTTCTTGACGCCCTTGTCGTCGGTGGCCGCGCCCCAGCTGAGCTTCGCCGAGGTGTCGGTGACGTCCGAGGCGGTCGGGGTGCCGGGGGCCGAGGGCGGGTTGTCGCCGGGCTGCTGGGTGCCGTCGCAGGAGGCGCCGTTGATCTTACAGCCGGAGGGGGCGCCGGAGCCGGCGCCGTTGTAGCCGAAGGAGACGGAGGCGCCGGGGGTCAGGGTGCCGTTCCAGCCGACGTTCTTGGCCGTCCAGTGGTCGCCGCTGTTGGTGACGGTGGCGTCCCACGCGGAGGTGACCCGGGTGCCGGAGGGGTAGTCCCACTCCAGGTTCCAGGAGGAGATGGTGGTGGTGCCGGTGTTCTTGATGGTCCAGTTGGCGCCGAAGCCGGTGCCCCAGTCCTGGGTCTTGGTGTAGGTCGCGGTGACCGAGGTGGCGGCCTCCGCGGGGGAGGCGAGGCCGACCATCGCGGCGAGGGGGAGGGCCAGGGCGGTGAGGCCGGCGGCGGCCTTCGCCTTGATGCCTCTTCGGCGCGTCGGTGCTTGAGTGCTCAACGGTGCTCCTCAAGTAGCGGACGTTCGGGGTGGGGGTGGTCCGTGGAGAGTTGCGCGCGCCCCGCGAGCGTAGGAAGGTCTGGACCAATCGTCAAGAGGTCCAGACCAACGTCGCTTCCGTTCTCTCAGAGTCCCAACTCCCGCGCCAGGACGGCCGCTTGGACCCGGCTGCGCAGCCCCAGCTTCCCCAGCACCTTGCTGACGTGCGTCTTCACCGTCGCCTCCGCCATGTCGAGGCGTACCGCGACCTCCGCGTTCGACAGGCCCGCCCCCAGCGCCGCCAGCACCTCCCGCTCCCGGGGCGTCAGCCCGTCGAGGACGGCGGGGTCCTGCCGTACCGGCGGGGCCGGGGAGGCGAACTCCGCGATCAGCCGCCGGGTCACCGCCGGCGCGATCAGCCCCTCGCCCCGCGCCACCGTCCGCACCGCCTCGATCAGCTCCCGCGCGTCCGCGTTCTTCAGCAGGAAGCCCGACGCCCCCGCGCGCAGCGCCCCGAAGACGTACTCGTCGAGGTCGAAGGTGGTCAGCACCAGGACGTCCGCGAGCCCCTCGGACACCACCTGCCGGGTCGCCGTCACCCCGTCCATCCGGGGCATCTGCACATCCATCAGCACCAGGTCGGGGCGCAGCTCCCGGGCCAGTTCCACCGCCCGCTCGCCGTCCTCCGCCTCCCCGACCACCTCGATGTCCGGCGCGCTGCCCAGGATCAGCACGAGCCCGGCCCGTACCGCGCTCTGGTCCTCGGCCACCACCACCCGCACCGTCATGCCCGCTCCTCCTCGCTCGCTCCCACGGGCAGCTCCGCCCGCACCCGCCACACCTCGGCACCCCCGTGCCCCGCCACCGGACCGGCCTCCAGGGACCCGTCCAGCAGCGCCACCCGCTCCCGCATCCCCACGAGCCCCGCCCCCGAACCCGGCGCGCGCGGCCCGGGCCGCTCCCCGTACGGGCTCGTCACCGTCACCCGCAGCGCCCCGTCCGCGCGGGCGAGCGCCACCCGCACCTCGCCGGGCGCCGCGTGCTTGAGCGCGTTCGTCAGCGCCTCCTGCACGATCCTGTACGCGGCCAGCTCCACCGGCGCCGGCAGGCCGGGACCGTCCCGCCGGGCGTCCTCCAGGACGAAGCGCAGCCCGCTCGCCGCGCCGTTGGTCCCCGCCTGCGTCACCAGGGCGTCGAGCCCGGCCAGCGAGGCCGTCGCGGCCGGCTCGGTCTCCGCGCCGCTGTCCCGGAGCAGCCCGATCAGCCGCCGCATCTCCGCGAGCCCGGCCACGCTGTTCTCCCGGATCACCGTCAGCGCCTGCCGGGTGGTGCCGGGGTCGTCGAGGGAGAGCGCCGCCGTCGAGTGGATCGCGATCGCCGAGAGGTGGTTGGCCACCACGTCGTGCAACTCCCGCGCCATCCGCGCGCGTTCCGCCGCCACCGCCTGCGACCGGTCCATCTCGGCCAGCAGCGCGGTCTGTTCGGCGCGCAGCCGGGCGGCCTCCGCGGCCTCCCGGTGGTTGCGCACGATCGAGCCGGTGACGGCCGGCAGGAAGGAGATCATGCCGGTGATGACGCCGACGAGCAGCGCGATCGCGTTCTGCCACCACACCAGGAACGCGACCGTGGTCGCGACGGTGACCAGCGCCGTCGTGTACGGGATGCGGCGGGCCTGCGCCGGGGTGCCGTAGACGACCGCCGCGTAGACGACGTCCGTGAACATCAGGACGGTGGCCAGGTTCCCGTTGGTGAACTGGTCGGCCACGATGGCCAGGGTGCCCACGAGCAGCGCGGTCTGCGGGGCCGCCCGGCGCAGCGCCTCCGCCACGGCCATCGCGGTCAGCGGGACGAGCGCCGCCCAGCGCTGGTCGAAGACGCGGTCGCCGGTGGTGTACAGCCCGTACGACCACAGCAGCACGCCGACGGAGAGGCCGGCGGCGGCGATGAGTACGTCGTGGCGGTGCGGGCGGGGGAAGGCCGGGCGGGGCGGGACCGGGCGGGGGAGGGTCACGTACCCATCCAACACGCCCTCCGGCCCCCTGACGTCGACGTCCGGGCCGATCCGCGCGCGCCCGCGCCTCCGTCGAAGGATGTAGGCGGGTTTCGTCACCCGCGACGACGAAGCGGGCCCTCCCGGACGGGACGCTGGGAAGGACCCGACGGGGGAACGAAAGGGGAAGCTCGTGATCGTCACGATGATCGTCGTCTGCGAGGTGGGGTTCTGGGTCCTGCTGGCCGCCGGGCTCGGCGCCCGCTACGTGCTGCGCATGCCGAGGCTGGGCGCGGGACTGCTGCTGTGCGAGCCGCTCCTGGAGATCCTGCTCCTCGTCGTCTCCGCGATCGACCTCAAGAACGGCGCCGAGCCCAGCTGGCGGCACGGGCTCGCCGCGATCTACATCGGCTACACCGTCGGGCACGGGCACCGCACCGTGAAGTGGCTCGACGGCCACGCCGCCCACCGCTTCGGCGGCGCCCCGCCGCCCGCGAAGCCGCCCCGCTACGGCATGGCCCGCGCCCGCCACGAGGGCGCGATCTGGCTCGGCTCGCTGGTCGCCGGCTCCGTCGCCTCCGCGCTGCTCCTCGCCGCGGTCTGGTACGTCGGCGACGCCGGCGACACGTCGAAGCTGGAGGCCTCGATCGCCGGCGTCTGGCGCGCCGTCGGCATCCACGGTCTGATCGCCCTCAGCTACTCGGTCTGGCCGAAGAAGGCCCCGGAGGGCGAGTCGGAGAAGGCCTCGGCGCTCCCCGCCCGGGACCCGGAGCACGTCCCCGACCTCCTGGCCGGCCACGCGCGCGAGGACGCCGCGGCTCCCGGGGGAGAACGCCCGGACCCCCGGCAGGGGTCCGCGGGCCGGCCCTCCCAGGGCCTGTCCGGCGGATCAGGGTCGGGTAGGCCCTAGCGCTCCCCGCCCGGGACCCAGAGCACGTCCCCGACCTCCTTGTTGGCCACCCGGGCCAGGATGAAGAGCAGGTCGGACAGGCGGTTGAGGTACGTCGCCGTCAGCGGGTTCATCGTCTCGCCGTGGACCTCCAGGGCCGCCCAGGTCGAGCGCTCGGCCCGGCGGACCACCGTGCACGCCTGGTGCAGCAGTGCCGCGCCGGGCGTGCCGCCGGGCAGGATGAAGGAGCGCAGCTTCTCCAGCTCCTCCAGGAAGCGGTCACAGTCCGCCTCCAGCTTGTCCACGTAGTACTGCTCCACCCGCAGCGGCGGGTACTCGGGGTTCTCGACGACGGGCGTGGCGAGGTCGGCGCCGACGTCGAAGAGGTCGTTCTGGACGCGGGTGAGGACCGTGACGACCTCCTCCTCCAGATGCCCGAGGGCGAGCGCCGTGCCGATGACGGCGTTGGCCTCGTTGGCGTCCGCGTAGGCCGCGATCCTGAGGTCGGTCTTGGCGGTGCGGCTCATGTCGCCCAGGGCCGTCGTGCCCTGGTCGCCGGTGCGGGTGTAGATGCGCGTCAGATTGACCATGGACCCCAGCCTAGTGACGCCCCGGCCCGCCGCGCCTGTCGCGAGTGTGACGTCCGTCAAAGAGAGCGTGACGCGCATTACTTCGCGGTCACATGGCGCTCCCGGCCCGCTAATCTCCGCCGGAGAGAGCCAGAAGTGAACAGGTGTAGAGGGGTGGAATTCGTGGCTGGGAAGCTCGCCGTCATCGGGGCCGGACTCATGGGATCCGGCATCGCTCAGGTCTCCGCGCAGGCCGGCTGGGACGTGGTCCTGCGGGACGTCACCGACGCCGCGCTGACCCGCGGCACCGACGGCATCAAGGCCTCGTACGAGAAGTTCGTCGCGAAGGGCCGGCTCGACGCCGCCGACGCGGAGGCCGCCCTCGGCCGCATCACCGCCACCACGGAGCTGGACGCGGTCGCCGACGCCGACATCGTCGTCGAGGCCGTCTTCGAGAAGATCGAGGTCAAGCACGAGATCTTCCGCTCCCTCGACAAGATCGCCAAGGACGGCGCGGTCCTCGCCTCCAACACCTCCGCCATCCCGATCACCAAGATCGCCGCGGTGACGGAGCGCCCCGAGGCCGTCGTCGGCGTCCACTTCTTCTCGCCGGTCCCGATGATGCAGCTCGTCGAGCTCGTCCGCGGCTACAAGACCAGCGACGAGACCCTCGCCGCCGCCCGCTCCTTCGCCGAGTCGGTCGGCAAGACCTGCATCGTCGTCAACCGCGACGTCGCCGGCTTCGTCACCACCCGCCTGATCTCCGCCCTCGTCGTCGAGGCCGCCAAGCTGTACGAGTCGGGCGTCGCCACCGCCGAGGACATCGACATCGCCTGCAAGCTGGGCTTCGGCCACGCGATGGGCCCGCTCGCCACCGCCGACCTGACCGGCGTCGACATCCTGGTCAACGCCACCGGCAACATCTACACCGAGTCCCAGGACGAGAAGTTCGCGCCGCCGGAGCTGATGCGCCGGATGGTGGACGCGGGTGACATCGGCCGCAAGAGCGGGCAGGGCTTCTACAGGTACTGAGCCGTACCCGCCACACGGCCTCACTCCATGGAGTGAATTCAGGTATCGGTTCGACGACAAGGCGCAACGTATCTGCCGAGGCGGCAGTCAGTTGTTTGCGAAGACGGAGCATTCCCGGGGAGCGACTATGCACATCAGGGGCGACCATGCCGAGCTGGTCGTCGGGGGCCGCCTCGACGTCCGGAGCGCGGCGGACGCCCGTACGGTCCTGCACACGGCCGTCGACGACGGAGTCGGCGACCTCGTGCTGGACCTGACCGGACTCGACTCCTGGGACGCCACCGGCCTCGGCGTCATCATGGGCGCCCACCGACGGGCCGGCCGCTGCGGCCGCCGGCTCGTCCTGCGCGGGGTGCCGCCGCAGATGCAGCGGCTCCTCGTCGCCACCCGCCTCCACCGCATCCTCGCCATCGAGGGCGGCCTCGTCGTGGAGTCCCTGCCCCGGGTCTGAACGGACGGGGCGCGGACGGCCCGGGGGTGAACGCGGCCCCCGCCGTCTGTGAAGCCCCTGTGCGAACCAGGCGTCACGCTCAATCCTCACAAGACCGTGACGTCTTGGTCTCCACGGCACCCCGGCTGTTCCCGGGTGCCCGGCGACCGTCTAGGGTTCGGTCGCCCGCACCCGACGACGGACCCACCCGGCGGGCTCCGCACCACCGCTCTTGGGGGCTTTGACCATGGACCCGATACACCGGGGGCCGGACGAGTCCGGTCACGACACCGCGGCCGAGGACGCCCGCCCCGCCCAGCCCACCGCCCTGCCCGACCGCACCGCCGCGGCGCCCGCCCGCGCCCGCGTCACCCGGATCGTCTCCGGAGGGCTGCTCCTCACCGTCAACCCCGTCGACGGCAGCGAGATCGAGCCCTGCCCGCCCGGCGAGACGCCCCCGCAGGCCCGCCGCCGCACCCCCGAGGAGCGCGCCGAGGCCGACCGCGCCGCCGCCGCGCCCGTGCCGCCCGGCCCCGCCGCCCCGGAACTGCCCCTCCTCGAACGCGACGAGCAGCGCGCCCGGCTCACCGAGACCCTGACCCGCGGCCGCTCCGCCCGCCTCACCGGCCCCGACGGCGCCGGCCGCACCGCCCTCCTCGACGTCGTCGCCGCCGACTGCGCGGACCTCGCCCCCGACGGCGTCGTCCGCCTCTCCGGCCGCCACCGCACCGGCGGCGAACTCCTCCACGAGCTGCGCACCGCCGTCCTGCACGCCCCCGGCCACCGGCCCGACCGCGACGGCCTGCGCGGCGACCTCGCCACCGTCGGCGCCGTCGTCGTCGTCGACGACCTGGAGTTCGGCGGCGCCGCCCTCGACGAGCTCCTCGCCGCCGCCCCCGAATGCGCCTTCCTCCTCGCCGCCGCCCCCGGCGTCCCCGCCGCCTCGGCCGAGGCGCGGATCGAGGAGGTCGCCCTGCCCGGCCTCGGCCGCGCCGCCTCCCTCGTCCTCCTGGAGGCCGCCGTCGGCCGCCGCCTCACCGAGGAGGAGGCCAACTGGGCCGGCGACCTCTGGTTCGAGTCCGAGGGACTGCCGCTCCGCTTCGTCCAGGCCGGCGCCCTGCTCCGACAGCGCGACCGGCTGCGCGTCACCCCCGCCGAGTTCGACGCCTTCGGCGCCCTGGAGGAGGCCTTCGGCCCGTCCGGTACGGCCCCGGGCGCGGGCCCCGCCGGCACCGCGCCCGACCCGTACGAGAACCCCGACGTCGAGCTCCACGAGGTGCCGCTGCCCAGCCTCGGCGAGGGCGCCGCCCCCGCCGCGCTGCTCGCCTCCCGGCTCAGCCGCTCCGCCCAGACCACCCTCCGCTTCGCCGTCGCCCTCGGCGGCGAGCTCCCGCACCACGCCCACCTCCCGGCGCTCGTCGGCGACACCCACGCCGACGCCGCCCTCGGCGAGCTGCGCGCCTGTGGGCTCCTCAGCCCCGTCGGCACCCGGCACCGGCTCGCCGGCGGCGTCCTCACCCAGCTCCTCGCCCACGGCTACGGCCACGACACCGCCGACCGCCTCCACGCCGCCGCCCAGCACTACGCCTGGTGGGCCGGCCACCCCTCGGTGGGCCCCGAGCGGGCCGCCGCCGAGTCCGACGCCCTGCTCGCCGCGCTCTCCGGCCTCGTCGGGGACGGCGCCGTCGGCACCGAGGAGGCCGCCGAGCGGCGCGCCACCGCCGTCGCCCTCGCCCGCGCCGCCGCCCCCGCCTTCGCCGCGGGCCTCCACTGGGGCGCCTGGGAGCGCGCGCTGCGCTCCGGCCAGGCGGCCGCCCGGCTCGCCGGGGACGTCGCCGAGGAGGCGTACTTCCACCACGAGCTCGGCATCCTCGCGATCTGCGGCGGCAACCTCGCCCGCGCCCGCGCCGAGCTGGAGGCCTCCATCGGGCTGCGCGGCGCCCTCGCCGACAAGCGCGGCACCGTCGCCGGCCGCCGGGCCCTCGCCCTCGTCGCCGACCTCGGCCGCGAGCGGGAGCCCGCGACGACCGCCCTGCCGTCCCGTACCGACTCGCCGGCCCGCGGCCTGCCCGCCGTACGCACCACGGCACCGGTCCCGCGGACGCCCGCCGAGCCGCCGACCGAGGCGATCCCGCCGGTCGCCACGACCGCGGCCGTCACCCCGCCCGCCTTCCCGGCCTTCCCCGACTACGCGGACTTCGCCGACAAGGGCCCCACGGTCGTCGCCCGCCCCGCCGCCCCGGCCGAGCCCGCGCGCAAGGGGCTCAAGGCGATCGTCCTCGACGGCACCCGGCGCAACCTCGCCGCCGTCGGCGCCGGAGCGCTCCTCGTCGCCGTCCTCGGCACGGTCGTCACCCTCGGCGCCACCTCCGGCAACGACGACGCCCCCACCTCCGGCACCGTCAGCACCGACAGCACCGCCGACCCGGGCGGCGCCGAACTGCCGGACATCGGCGACGGCGCCCCCGCCGACGAGGAGCCCGGCGGCGACCCGGCCGCGACCGGGACGCCGACCACCTCCGGCTCACCCGGCCCCACCACCTCCGGCGCGACCCCCTCGTCGACCGGTACCGGCCCCTCGGCGACCGGCTCCCCGTCGACCGCCTCCTCCGGGGCACCGGACCCGTCGACGACGAGCGCCCCGGGGACGACGAGCGCGCCGGCGACGACACCGGGGGGCTCGACGAGCACGCGCCCCGTGCCGACCCGGACCACGACGAGGCCGCCGGTGCCGCCGACGGCCACGTCCACGTCGACGACGACGTCACCGCCGACCGCGACGGAGACGCCGACCGCCTCACCCACCACCTCGGAGCCCACCCCGACGGACTCCGCCACCACCAGCGAGGCCGCCGGCTCCAGCAGCGCCTCCGAGCCGCCCGCCGAGGGCTGAGGCACGCGGAAAGAGGACGGCCCCGGGCGCTCGTCGCGCCCGGGGCCGTCCCCTTCGCCGTACCGGCTAGAACAGCCGCAGCTTGTCGTCCTCGATGCCGCGCAGGGCGTCGTAGTCGAGCACCACGCAGCCGATCCCGCGGTCCGTCGCCAGGACCCGCGCCTGCGGCTTGATCTCCTGCGCCGCGAAGACGCCCTTCACCGGGGCGAGGTGCGGGTCGCGGTTGAGCAGCTCCAGATAGCGGGTCAGCTGCTCGACGCCGTCGATCTCGCCGCGCCGCTTGATCTCGACCGCGACCGTCGCGCCGTCCGCGTCCCGGCAGAGGATGTCGACGGGGCCGATCGCCGTCGGGTACTCGCGGCGGATCAGCGTCCACCCCTCGCCCAGCGTCTCGATGCGGTCGGCGAGCAGCTCCTGGAGGTGCGCCTCGACGCCGTCCTTGATGAGACCCGGGTCCACACCCAGTTCGTGGGACGAGTCGTGGAGGATCTCCTCCATCGTGATGATCAGTTTCTCGCCCGCTTTGTTGATCACCGTCCAGATGCCGGCCTCACCGTCGGCCCCCTCCTTCAGGGTGCACGGCGGGGACATCCAGTTGAGCGGTTTGTACGCCCGGTCGTCGGCGTGGATCGAGACGCTGCCGTCGGCCTTGATCAGGATCAGACGGGGGGCGGAGGGCAGGTGGGCCGTGAGCCGGCCCGCGTAGTCCACGGAGCAACGGGCAATGACGAGACGCATGGTCGGCAACGCTACAAGAGGAGCGCCCTTCTACGCGATTCGGGCATCGGCATGAGCCGAACACCCGTCGGTTATCGGCCTGTTGTGTGCCCATTCTCCTGGTGCGGGCAGCAACACGCGCTTACCGTGGAAGCTGGAGGTCGTCGTCCGTGCACGCTGCGTGGCGTACGTCGGCCTTCGGCCCTGCCCGCACAGACCCCGTCCGCGGGGTCGCGAGAGGAGAACCCATGTCGCTCGACGTCTCACCGGACCTGTTGGAACAGGCCGAGCGAGGCGAGGTCGACGAAGCCGCCTTCGTCGACTGCGTCCGGACCTCCCTGCCCTTCGCGTGGGAGATGATCAGTTCTCTGGTGGCCCAGCTGGAGGTGGAAGGCGGAGAGTTCGCCGACAACCAGACGCCGCCGCCGAACGAGCAGGCACGTGGTCAGCTGCTGCGCGCGCTGGCGAGCGACGCGATCCGCGGTGCGCTCCAGCGCCACTTCGGAGTGCGTCTGGCCTTCCAGAACTGCCACCGCGTGGCGGTCTTCCCGCTGGACCCGGCGGTGGACGACCGGCTCGCCCGCTTCACCTCCGTACGGGCCCAGCTGCTCAACCAGTCGCCCGAGCTCCGCGACTGCTGAGCCCGGCCGTCGTCACCGGGATCCGCCGGGACTCGAACGCCGCCGCTCCGCGTCGCGGAAGCCGCGATCGGTGCGTGCCGACACGCATCGTCCCGCGGGGACGCCGGGGCGGCGGCGGGTCCCGGCCCTCAGGACAGCCGGGGGAGGACCTCGGCGCCGAGCCGCCGCAGGTTCTCCTCGGTCGCCGCGAGGTCGCCGGAGCCCTCGGCGAGCAGCGCGAAGCGGGTGATGCCCGTGCGCTCGGCGGTCGCCGCGAGCCGGTCCGCCGCGAGCGCGGGGGTGCCGACCGGGTGCAGCGAGCAGAGCAGCTCGGTGTACGCCACCGGGTCGCGCATCGCCCGGTGCCGGCCGTCCACCGTCACATGCGCGTCCAGGCCCTGCTTCAGCCAGCCGGGCATCGCCTTCACCAGGGTCTCCACCGCGTCCCCGGTCCGGTCCGCGAGCTGCGCCACGCCCGCGGAGACATGACCGGCGCCGATCCGCGCGACCTCGTCGGGATCCCGCCCGGCCTCCCGCGCCCAGCGGGCCCAGGCCGCGACCGCCTCCGCCTTCTCCTCGTCGCCGCAGTGCATCCCGAGCAGCATCGGCAGCCCGCGCTCGGCGGCCAGCCGCACGCTCTTCGGCGAGGTGCAGGCCACGATCACCTCCGGCGCGGCCTCGCCGCCGATCAGCTCGTCGGCCCGGGGCACCACCGCCACCTCGCGGAAGGAGAACCGCTCGCCCGAGGCGCCCACCCGGGGCTCGGTCAGCCAGCGCAGGAGCAGGTCGAGGGCCTCGGGGAAGCCGTGCTCGTACGCCTCCAGACCCGCGCCGAACACCTCCAGGTCCACCCACGGCCCGCCGCGCCCGACCCCGAGGGTGAACCTGCCGCCGGAGGCGACGTGCAGCAGCGCCGCCTGCTCCCCGAGGGCGACCGGATGGACGGACGGCAGCACGCTCACCGCCGTGCCCACCCGCAGCCGCCGGGTGCGGCCCAGGAGCAGCGCCGCCAGCGTCACCGCCGAGGGGCAGACGCCGTACGGCACGAAGTGGTGCTCGGCGAGCCAGACCGAGTCCAGGCCCGCCTCCTCGGCCACCTCGGCGGTCCGCACCGCCCGGTGCAGCGCCTCTCCCTGGCCCTGGCCCGGAAACTGAGCCGCCAGAACGAACGTTCCCACCCTCATCGTCTTCCGCCTCCTCGCGGCCGGTGCGTCACTGACCCCCGTACCGGCATCAACGTCTGACACGTGCCAAAGGCAACGGCCTGGCGTGAAGTTCTTGCGATTTTCGGTCCGGACGCCGGGACCGGGCCCCCGCGCACCCCGTCGCGGCCCGTACGCTGGAAGGAACGGTCCGTGTTCCCGACTCCGTGAGGTGTGCTGTGTCCCCGCGTCACCACCGCTCCCGCCGCGGCGCGAAGCCCGAGGCGCGGGACGACCGCGAAGACCGGTACGGCGGTTCGCAGCGCACCGAGACCTGGCAGGGCGAGGAGTGGTACGTCCGCCTCGTCGCCGGCGCCAGCTCCCCGGGCAAGCGCTACCGCTGCCCCGGCTGCGACCAGGAGATCCCGGGCGGCGCCCCGCACGTCGTCGCCTGGCCCGAGTACGGCGGCGTCGACGACCGCCGCCACTGGCACAAGGCCTGCTGGAGCGCGAAGGACCGCCGCACCACCCGGGTGCAGCGGTCCCGCAACGCGCCGAAGTACTAGCCGGTGTACCAGCCGGCGTAAGGAGCCGGCCCCGGCCCGCTCAGACGTCCCGCTTGTGCAGCAGGGCGAACGCGCCGCCCAGCCCCACGGCGGTGGCCCCGGCCAGGATCAGGAGCGTCTCCCAGCCCGCCGGGCCGGTGTCCCCGAACGGCGGCCGCGCGCTGTACAGCGAGATCAGCTGCGAGGGCACCGAGTAGGTGAAGAGCGCCTCCTGGAGCCCCTTCAGCGCCGGCGCGAACATGAAGAGCGCCGCCACCAGCGGCAGCAGCAGCACACCGATCATCACCGTGATCGCGCCGGCCGAATGCCGCACCAGCGCCCCGACCGCCATCGACAGCAGGCCGAGCAGCGCCATGAAGCCGGCCGCGCCGACCGTGGCCCGCGCCCACTCGGCGCCGGTCGGCTCCGCCGCGTCCACCATCGCCACCTGCGCGGTCGCCACCCCGAAGGCCACCACCAGGGTCACCGTGAAGACCAGCAGGAAGAAGACGATCGCCTTCGCCGCGAGCACCCGGGACCGGCTCGGGCACGCCGTCAGCGTCGTGCGGATCATGCCCGTGCCGTACTCGGACGAGATCGTCAGCACGCCCAGCGTGATCACGCAGATCGAGGCCGGCAGCATCCCGAAGAAGCCCAGCGGCAGCGCCGACTCCTCGCCCATGTTCCCGCCCTCGGCGGCGGCGATCGCGGCCACGCCCAGACCGATCGCCAGCATCAGCAGGATCATCGTGCCCAGCGTCCACACCGTCGACCGCACCGAGCGGATCTTCGTCCACTCCGAGGCGAGCGCGTCCCCGAGGTGCGCCCGGCGGACCGGGATGGGGGAGACGTAGCCGTACGGCGGGGCGGGCGCCGGCATCGGCGTGGGGGCGGTCATCGGGCGTCCTCGGTGGTGTCGCTCGGCTTCTTCTGGAGGCTCGGCCGCGGGGCGGCCTGCGGCGGCGCGGCAGGCGCCGGGGCCGCCGGGGGCTGCGGGGCGGCGTACGGGTTCTGTCCGGGCGGCGGCGGGGCGTACCAGCCCTGCTGCGGCACGTCCGCGGGGACCGGCGGCCCCGGCGGCGTCCCGTACCCCGGCTGTCCGGGCTGCGGCGGGGCCTGGAGGTGGGCCAGCTTGTCGTCGGTCGAGCGGTAGTCCACCGCGCCCTGCGTGAGGCGCATGTACGCCTCCTCCAGGGAGGCCTGGTGCGGGGACAGCTCCCAGAGCCGTACGTCCGCCCCGTGCGCCAGGTCGCTGATCCTCGGCAGCGGCAGGCCCGTGACCCGCAGCGCCCCGTCCGGCTCGGACAGCACCTGGCCGCCGGCCTCGACCAGCACCCCCGACAGCTTGTCCCGCAGCGCGGGCTCGCCCTCCGGGGTGCGGACCCGGGCGAAGTCCGCCGAGTTCGCCGAGATGAACTGCTTCACCGGCATGTCGGAGAGCAGCTGCCCCCGGCCGATCACGATCAGATGGTCCGCCGTGAGCGCCATCTCGCTCATCAGATGGCTGGAGACGAAGACCGTGCGGCCCTCGGCGGCCAGCTTCTTCATGAGGTTCCGCACCCAGAGGATGCCCTCCGGGTCGAGGCCGTTGACCGGCTCGTCGAAGAGCAGCACCTGCGGGTCGCCGAGGAGCGCCGCCGCGATGCCGAGCCGCTGGCCCATGCCGAGCGAGAAGCCCTTGGAGCGCCGCTTCGCCACCTCCTGGAGGCCCACCACGCCCAGCACCTCGTCCACCCGGCGGGCCGGGATGCCGGCCAGCTGGGCCAGCGACAGGAGGTGGTTGCGGGCGCTGCGGCCGCCGTGCACGGCCTTGGCGTCGAGGAGGGCGCCGACCTGCCGGGGCGCGTTCGGCAGCTGCCGGAAGGGGTGGCCGCCGATCGTCACGTGCCCGGCCGTGGGGGTGTCCAGGCCGAGGATCATGCGCATGGTGGTCGACTTGCCGGAGCCGTTCGGGCCCAGGAAGCCGGTGACGACGCCCGGCCTCACCTGGAAGGAAAGGTTGTACACGGCCGTCTTCGCGCCGTAGCGCTTGGTCAGGCCGACTGCCTCGATCATTCTCCAGCCCCATCGACGGCTCGGTGGTGTGCGATCGGGGGCAGGACGGCGCGCGGCCGCGCGGCCCCCGTACGAGTCAGGAGCTTATCGAGCCGTTGACGGTTCCCGCGCCCGTGATTCGAGACCGAAGCGAAACCTCGGGGAGAAATCCGGGACGCCCCTGAGGGGCCCTGGGGCGGAGCGCCGGGCGCGGAGCTCCGCCCCTCAGGGCCGCGCGTCCGCCGTCAGGCGTCCCGCCGCTTCAGCACCAGGTAGCCGCCGAGCAGCGACGCCGCCACCCAGAGCAGCATGATCCCGAGCCCGCCCCACGGCCCGTACGGCGCCTTCTCCGAGCCCAGGGCGTCCGGCACCACCTGCATGATCTTGGAGCCCGCCTGGTCGGGGAAGTACTTCGCGACCTCCTTCGCCTTCGGCACCGCCGACAGGATCTGGGAGATCAGGAAGAAGAACGGCACCAGGATGCCGAGCGACAGCATCGAGGAGCGGAGCATCGCCGCCACGCCCATCGAGAAGACCGCGATCAGGCCCATGTAGAGCCCGCCGCCGACCACCGCGCGCAGCACGTTGTCCGCGCCGATCGTCGTCCGGTGCTCGCCGAGCAGCGCCTGCCCGAGGAAGAACGACAGGAAGCTCGTCACCAGGCCGACGACCAGGGCGAGCACCCCGGCCACCGCGATCTTGGAGAAGAGGAAGGTGGCCCGCTGCGGGACGGCCGCCAGCGAGGTGCGGATCATGCCCGAGGAGTACTCGGTCCCCACCACCAGCACCCCGAAGACCACCATCGCCAGCTGGCCGAGGACCATCCCGGAGAAGCTGACGAAGGTCGGGTCGAAGGTCGCCCGCTCCAGCTCGGACAGGTCGTCGAAGGTGGAGTTCAGGACCGCGGAGAGCGCCGCGCTCATCGCCACGGTGACGATCAGCGCGGACGCCAGCGTCCAGATCGTCGACGAGACCGTCCGGATCTTGGTCCACTCGGACTGGAGGACCGCAGGTACCGCCGCCATGCTCAGACCCCCTCGCCGCTCTGGCCGCTCCGGCCCGCCTCCGTGCCCCGCGCGGGGCCCCAGCCGGAGTCCGCGCCCCACGCGGGGCCGGGCGCGGCCGGCTCGCCGCCGCCGTGTACGTCGGTGCCGTGCGCGTGGTACTCCACCGCGCCCGCCGTCATCTGCATGAACGCCTCCTCCAGGGAGGCGCGCTGGGCGCTCAGCTCGTGCAGCGTCAGCCGGTGCGCCGCCGCCAGCTCGCCCAGCTTCTCCGTCGAGGCCCCGTCGACCTCCAGGGTGCCGTTTCCGGCCTCGATCACCACGAGACCCGCTTCGTGGAGCACATCCCGCAGCCGTTCCTGCTGCGGCGAGCGCAGCCGGACGAAACTCCGCGAATTCTGCTGGATGAAATCCGCCATCGACGTGTCGGCCAGCAGCTTTCCCTGACCGATCACGATCAGATGATCCGCCGTCAGCGCCATTTCACTCATGAGATGGCTGGAAACGAAGATCGTTCTTCCCTCGGCCGCGAGCGACTTCATCAGATTGCGGATCCAGTGAATTCCCTCGGGGTCCAGACCATTGACGGGTTCGTCGAACATCAGGATCTCGGGATCGCCGAGCAGCGCCGACGCGATCCCGAGTCGCTGGCCCATCCCGAGCGAGAATCCCTTCGACTTCTTCCGGGCCACCGCCGTCAGGCCCACCAGGTCGAGGACCTCGCCCACCCGCTGCTCCGGGATCCGGTTCGACTGCGCCAGACACAGCAGGTTGTTGTAGGCGGAGCGGCCGCCGTGCATCGCCTTGGCGTCGAGCAGCGCCCCGATGTACTTCAGCGGCTCGTCCAGCTCCCGGTAGTGCCGGCCGTCGATCCGCACCGTCCCGCTCGTCGGGTTGTCCAGATCGAGCATCATCCGCATCGTCGTCGACTTCCCCGCCCCGTTGGGCCCCAGGAAGCCGGTGATCATGCCCGGCCGGACCTGGAAGGAGAGATGATCGACCGCCGTCTTCGTCCCGTACCGCTTCGTCAGCCCCTCTAGCTCGATCATGCGTACCAAGCTAAAGGCGCGCGAAACCCCCCGCCACCGGAGTGACGGGGGGTCTTCACGGGGTCTCGCAGCCGGCCCGGAGGGCCGGGGGCCTTACCGGGTCTGCTGGGCCGGGACGCCCGCGGAGCGGTCCTCGTCCAGCGGGGAGCCGGCGGCGGCCACCGCGGCACCGGTCAGCGTCGCCAGCATCTCGCGGACGTTGGTCAGCTGCGCGTTGATGGAGTCGCGGCGGTTGGTGAGCGCCGCCAGCTCGCGCTCCGATTCCGAACGGATCCGGTCGGCCTTGGCGTTCGCGTCGGCCACGATGTCCTCGGCCTGGCGCTGCGCGGTCTCCACCGTCTGACGGGCCCGGCGCTCGGCGTCCGTACGGAGCTTCTCGGCCTCCAGGCGGAGCTGCTCGGCGCGGTGCTCGATCTCGGCCAGGCGCTTCTCGGCCTTGGCCTGACGGGAGGCCAGGTCGCGCTCGGACTGCTCGCGGCGCTTCGCCAGGTTGGTCTCGAAGTCCGCGGCGGCCTGGGCGGCCTTGGCGCGGGTCTCCTCGAAGAGGGCGTCCGCCTCCTCGCGCTTCGACTGCGCGTCCTTCTGCGCCTCGGCCCGCAGCGAGTTCGCCTCGCCCTGCGCCTTCTCGACGATCCGGACGCCCTCGTCCTCGGCCTTCGCCTTGCGCTCGGCGGCGAAGGACTCCGCGTCGTTGCGCACCTGCTGGGCGGCCGACTCGGCCAGCTCGCGGTGCTGCTCGGCGGCGCGACGGGCCTCCTCGCGCAGGTCCTTCGCCTCCTCCTCGGCGAGACGGAGGATCTTCTCGACACGCGCGCCGAGACCGGCGTACGACGGCTCCGCGTCGCTCACCTGCGCCTGGGCGTTCTGCGTTTCGAGGTGGAGCTCCTCGATGCGCTTCTCCAGGGAGGTGATCCGGGCCAGAGCACTGTCACGGTCGGCGACCAGCTTGGTAATGCGGTCGTCCACCTGACCGCGGTCGTAACCACGCCGCACGAGCTCGAAGCCGAAGGGGGAGGATGTGTCGCTCATGGGGTTCCTGTCGAATGAGACCGGTGAGGTGTTAGAGGGAATCCTAGGGGCCGAAGCGGCGTGTCATCGAGCGTATGCCCGTTTGATCTGGAGAATGTCCAGCCTTTTGAGTGGCTAGCCGTCCTGGGACTTGCCACTCGAACGAGTGGAACCCGAGGAAGCGCCCGCCTTGAGTCCGTCCTTCGTCCCCGCGGACGGAGTCTCGAAAGACTCCAACGCCTCGAGAACGTCCTGGACACGGGAGATCTCGGCATTGATGTCGGTACGACGCCGGGTCAGGACCTCCAGCTCGCGCCGGCCCTCCTGGACCAGCCGGTCCGCCTCGGCCTCCGCCTCCGCCTTGATCCGCTCGGCCTCCGCCACCAGCGAACTCTTCTTCTGCTCGGCCTCCTTCAGCAGCGCGTCGGCCTTCCGCACGGCCGCGATCCGGACCTTGCTCGCCTCCGAACTCGCCTCCGAGACCATCTCCTTGGCCTTCTCCTCCGCCTCGGCCCGCTGCTCCTCCGCGGCCTTCACCAGCTTGTCGACCCGCTCGCCGGCCGTCTTCATCTGCTCCGCGGACTCGCGCCGGGCCCGCTCGTGCAGCTCCTCGATCTCGCCCTCGATCCGGCCCCGCAGCTCCTCGGCCCGCTCCCTTATGGCGGTCGCGTCCTGCCGCGCCCCGACCAGGAGTTCGTCCGCGTCGGTCCGCGCCTTCTCCACCAGCGCGTTGCCCTCCACCGTCGCCTCGGCGACGATCCGGTCCGCCTCCTTGCGGGCGGCGCCGACCATGGTGTCGGCCTGGGTCTCGGCCTCGGCGGTGGCGCGCAGCGCCTCCTCCTGGGCCTTGGCGATCAGCTGGTCGGCCTGCTCGGCCGCGTCCGCGCGCTTCTTCGCGCCGGCCTCGCGGGCCTCGTCCAGCGTCCGGTCGGCCTCCGCGCGGGCCTCCGAGCGCATCTGCTCGGCGGCCGCCTCGGCGTCCTCCTTGACCCGTGCCGACTCCGTACGGATCCGCTCGGCGTCCTGACGGGCCGACTCCAGCGCCGTGGCGCCGTCCGTCCGCAGCCGCTCGGCCTCGCCGGCCGCGTCCGCGATCGTCCGCTCGGCCTCGGCCCGGGCGTCGGCGGTCACCGAGTCGGCCAGCTCGCCGGCCTCGTCGGTGATCCGGCCCGCCTCCGCCGTCGCCTCGCCGACCAGCGCGTCGGCCTGCTCGGCCGCGTCCTGACGGCGCTTGTCGGCGGCCTGCCGGGCCTCGTCCAGGATCTGCTCGGCGTCGGCCAGGGCCGCCGTCCGCAGCGCCTGGGCGTGCGCCTCGCCGTCCGTCTTGACCTGCTCGGCCTCGCTCCGCAGCCGCGCCGCGTCCCGCTCGGTGGTCTCCCACAGCTCGGCCGACTCCGCCGCGATCCGCTCGGCCTCGGCCGTCGCCTCGCCGACGAGGCTGTCGGCCTGTTCGGCGGCGTCCTGGCGGCGCTTGTCGGCGGCCTGCCGGGCTTCGTCGAGGA